>NZ_JAKEUW010000017.1:0-89959 GCF_022398115.1 Vibrio sp. Isolate22
GGGGCGTGCGACGTGAGGTCGTATGGGGGCGTGCGACGTGAGGTCGTATGAAGCGCTGTTCACCGCTTAATGTGTGAACCATCTGTATCACCAGATGAACCTAGGACTCTGAATAAAGTAGCGAGTCTGACAATGTAACGAAGACTGGTAGTCATGCACCAGTCGGGATCTAAATCGCGAGAGAACGATCCTCCTGATAACCACAATCGGGTGAGTGCTAGGTAGTCAGCATGATGAACATAAGTGAATCCGCATAAGGTGCGTTATATGATGAATCAGCGGAAGTGGTTAATACGCTGTGGCCAAAAGGCATGAGAGTCGGAAAGAGATTGCCCCATGCTCTTTCGTGATCGTTGAACTCTCCGCACTATAGCGGGCATCTACACTGACATTGCGCAACATACGGAACACGGTAAGCCTGTACCACTCCCTCTGGGAAAGCCTTTGTGGCCGATAGTGATGCAGGTAGAGGATGTTGGAAAAAGCGAAGGCTGCATTGTAACGATGCAGATACAGACTTGTGTCTGGTCACGAAAGTGAGCCCACTTCCGACTGGTCTCTCGTTGCGAGAGAATTTGAAGAACTTTATTCAAGGAGAAATGCAAATGATGATTTTAAAAGAGATTAGTGCCTCTCCTAACAGCGTTCAATGGCAGTCAATCGACTGGAAATCCGCAGAGTCGCATGTGTTAAAGCTTCAAATGCGTATCGCAAAGGCAACTAGAGAAGGTAGACACGGAAAGGCGAAAGCCTTGCAGTGGATACTCACTCATTCTCGCTCAGCAAAACTTCTTGCTGTTAAGCGAGTATCTCAAAATAAAGGCAGTAAAACGTCTGGAATAGATAGTGTTATCTGGAATACAGATACACGCCGTATGAAAGCAGTTGATCAATTGAGTCGAAAGGCATACAAAGCCCAGCCGCTCAAGCGTATCTACATCCCCAAAAAGAACGGCAAACTTAGGCCACTGGGCATTCCATGCATGATAGACAGAGCGCAACAAGCACTTCACCTATTAGCATTAGAGCCTGTGTCAGAAAGTATTGCTGACCCTAACAGCTACGGTTTTAGACCAAGGCGAAGCACCGCTGACGCAATCGGCCAGTGTTTTATCTGCTTGAGTCAGAAACGGTCATCACAATGGATTCTTGAAGGGGACATCAAAGCCTGTTTYGACAAAATCGGGCATCAATGGCTGATGGACAATGTTGCTGTTGATAAACGTATGTTGGAGCAATGGTTAAAGTCTGGTTTTGTAGACAAAGGGCTATTTTACGACACCGATGAAGGCACGCCTCAAGGTGGGATAATATCCCCAACCTTGATGTTAATGACGCTCTCAGGTCTCGAACAGCAAATTAAGTCTACCGCTCTCAAAAAGGGAGCAAGAGCCAACTTTATTGGATATGCTGACGATTTCGTCGTCACTTGCGCTTCAAAGGAAGTGCTTGAGAACGATATCAAACCGTTGATTGCTGACTTCTTAGCGGAAAGAGGCTTGACACTATCCGAAGAGAAAACGCATATCACCCACATCAACGATGGCTTTGACTTTCTTGGGTTCAACCATAGGAAGTACAAAGGGAAACTGCTCATTAAGCCGAGTAAATCCAATACGTTGATGTTTTTAAGTAATCTGCGTGACCTCATCAAAAAGCACGTAACCCTTCCTGTGAATGACCTTATCAAACTGATAAATCCAAAACTTAGGGGATGGTCGAACTATTATCGACACTGCGTGGCTAAACAGGTATTCGGATATGTCGGTCACAAACTATTCCATACGTTATGGCATTGGGCTAAAAGGCGTCACCCAACAAAGTCTAAAACTTGGATCGCCCTAAAATACTTCATCAACCGAAAAGGCCAGTGGCAGTTTCACGGTTGGCAGAAGATCATGGATATGGATTGCCAGTTCAATCTGTTCCAAATAGCCAAAGTGCCGATAGAAAGGCATGTGAAAATCCGAAGTGCAGCGACACCATTTGACCCTCAATACCAAGAATACTTGGCAAAGAGAAAGTCTAAAAGGCTAGCTCGTAACTCTTGGAACGAACCTGCTCCGACTGCTTTATAAGTTGCTGGGTATCATTTGATGCCTTTGTGGAGGCTTGAGCCTAGTGCAGTGAAAGTTGCACGCTGGGTTCTTAGGGAGGCGGCACTTGGTAACAAGTGAAGGCATGTGAAAATCCGAAGTGCAGCGGCATGTGAAAATCCGAAGTGCAGCGACACCATTTGACCCTCAATACCAAGAATACTTGGCAAAGAGAAAGTCTAAAAGGCTAGCTCGTAACTCTTGGAACGAACCTGCTCCGACTGCTTTATAAGTTGCTGGGTATCATTTGATGCCTTTGTGGAGGCTTGAGCCTAGTGCAGTGAAAGTTGCACGCTGGGTTCTTAGGGAGGCGGCACTTGGTAACAAGTGTCGTCCACCCGACAGAAGCGTGTTACGCCCCTTTGCCCCATTACACTTTGAGCGTGAGAGCGTGTTACTTGATTGGCGTCACAACTGAATTTTCATCTAATAATTCTTGCTGTAGGTCAAACACCCTAAAGCGGAGCCTGGCATTCTCAGCCTCTAACAGCTTTCTAGCTTTAACTGCATTGTCTCGTTGAGTTCTGTACTTATCTTTCAACTCATTGGCTTTTCTTAACTGGTGTTTTAGCCCATCAAGCTCAGACAAAGGGACATCTAGCTCAATATCTAAGCCTGTTGTCATCGCCCTATCGCGGTTGAGGTTGTAATCATCAATAACAGGTTTGGAGTAGGCCACGAACTCCTTAAATTTATGGACATAGCTATTGCCAAGTTGGGCTTCATTATTGATTCGGTTCAATGTCAGCTTGCCCGTCGCCTTAACATGAAGTGGCTTGCCATCTAATAAGCGCTGAAATGCATTGACCAGTAACCCTTCTGCCTTGCAGGTTGCCTTATACTCTACTTTCATGACCATACCGCCATTATATCATCATTGAAGCTATCAAATGGGATGCTGTGTTTAACCAATGTTGGCTCAATGGACTGAATCTTCTTTTTTCTGGCATCCAGAATCAACTCATTGCCATAATCACCCATATCATTGATTGCCCTGAAAGAAGCAATGAGGTTGTCCCGCTCCCTCGACAGCCTTTTTGCCGCTTTATCAGTGATAACCTTATGCTCACAGGGGGCTTCAACAATATCCATCAGGGAGCAGAGGCGCTCACAATTACGGTTGGTGCAATAACCACCCGTAGGAAGCAATACTATGGATTTGTCACCAGACCTTACCAAAGCGAGCAATTCACTTCGGGACATAACTATTTCTTCACCCTGCGCTAGCCGCTCTGCTTTATTCTGGGCTATGCGTTCACCTTCTGCACCACTTAAGGTATCGGATACATTGTAAATCTCATCCCACGCTTCCACCGCTGAACTTTCAATGGCTTCATCAAATTCACTCATTAACTTTGTATCCATCAACAGCTGGTTGGTACGCGCCAACTCGGAATAATTCGCATACCAGTTGGACATATTGATATTGCGGTGTTTAAGCTGGTATTTTACTGTGAGTGCGTTGCCCAGTCGGTTCTTCACCATAAAGACCACAAAACTCCGCCTTAAATCATGTGACGTAAGCCTTGGTAAACCGCCTCCAACTTTTAAGCTTCCTGCACGTTCTGGATTTAAATAGTCGAACTCCTCAACATCTTCCGCGGTCGCAGTGATGTTGAACTCTTTCATATTCAATGCGTCGCACTTTCCGGCACCATCAATCTTGTATTTTAGCGATGTTTTATTTAGTAGCACTTCACTGTCATAAGACATATCAGAAGAAATAAAGGCACTCTCAAGCTCTTGGCACTTAGCATTATATCGATCTTTTGTTAGCTGCCCGTTTTGATAACCGTCATTTAGTCGTTTTTGATAATACTTCCTCGCGGCTTGCGTGGCATCAAAAGCTAATTCCAATGCTAGTTTAGCGATAGGCGCAGTGTTCCACGTTGTATAAATCTTTTCTCCCTTATTCCCTTTTGTAGAAAATCCAGAGACTTTGGGGACAGTTGCAAGTATATCGTCATAGCTATCCTTATTCATGGAAAGCAACTCTTCCTTTCGGGCTGCGGAAAATAAACCCACACAGATAAAGCACATCCTAAGTAATTTACCTAACCAAATTCCCCTTCTATCAAATGAAAAATTAGGAATAGCTTTTCGTTCTGGCCATTCCCTTGTTCTGTTAGACATCCTTTTGAAGAATGTTTTCATTTGCCGATCATTTAGGGTGCTCACACCTAATGCTTTGAGTTCAGCATTGAACATTTCATCATGATACGTATAAAACTTCTCCATTGCCCCTGCTATTTGGTGGCGATATGGATGATAGATTTCCACAAACTGAACAACCGTTTTTAGAATACTGACATGAATAGCCTCTGGAAATGCGATTGCTTGACCGTTACCAGCATCAGGTTGAATCCACTGGTTCCACTCTCGTTTGTGTACGTAACGCTTTACAAGACCCGCTTTATTCAATGCATTAATCGTAGAGGCAAGGTGTATACACATACTTTTACCGCCATACCCTTCTAATTTTTTTGTGCACCTTTTCCATTCTCGTTCGCTTGAAAGTAAGCCAAAATCACTATCTCCCCAGCGTATTGCGAGAGCGTTTAACTTGTTCCTATTATTTTTCAAAGAACTAACAACTGCATGAGAACCAGAACTTGAGTTTTTCTTTTGCCATTGCATCAGCGAGTAAAGATAAGACTGAATATCTTGGCGATACTTTTCATCAATATGCCCAAAAGAGATTGTTTTTTGGTTATGGTTCAGAGCGTGAAAGTCCCATTCGTCATCATAAATACGGGATAGCCCTTCACCGTCAGAGTCAAACGTCACATAGGGATTTTCAGCAAGTTCTTGGCGAAGCTGTATAATCTTTTCAGACATAAAATTACCCCTTACCCTTAAAGAATTGGCTTGCGCTGGCTCTATCTTGGTAAAGCGGATGGTAATCTCCGTCATCCACTTTTTGTTTTGCTTGAGTGTAGTTTTTTGGTGCTTTTTGTTTCAGCCTGAGAAGGACTTTTTTCAATATGCCTTCCACCACGAAATACTCATTCTTTGGTGCGGAATTACTCGCGACCATCTCTTTGAGGTCTTCAATTTGCTCTAAAAATGACAGCATTAACCAGATATCATTTTCTGACGCCACCAATTTATGGCTGTCACAATCAAAGCAACCAACAAAATCCGTGCAACGCCCTGTATCTTTTGAAAAATCAATACCCAACTGCGTCATACGCCTCGCCTCAGCAACAAGCTTCTCTGATGTTGCTCCTGCGCACTTAATGCCACTGGGCGTTGTCATTAGTGGCTGCTCTTTGCTTTCACGGTTACGCAAATTTTTATAATCATAATCTGATAAAATATCGCTACGCATCGCCTTTGCATCCCCGATGGCTTTACCAATCTCCTCGCCCTTGCTAATTGCGCTCATCGCGCCAAACGTGGCGTTTAGGTTGTTATCATGGTCTGCCTGAACACCACTAGAGTACCGCTTGGCGACAACATTTACGGTATTATTCAGCCCCTGTGACACAAGGAATATATCTTCAGTTACTCGCATCAGTACATCAGATTTTGTTGCTCTGAATCGACTTGCAGTAACCTTTAACCCAGTTATTTTCTCAAGCTGTAAATTGATATAGCTAATATTTGTACCATGAGTATTGAAAGTCCAAACCTCACCTTTGGTACTAAAGAAAGGGCAAAGCACCAGCTCGTTTGAAAGCGAGATACCCAATGATTGGTACATCAATTTAGATGTTTTAAGCCATCGAGTAATCAGTTCTTTAGTTCGCTGACTAAAACCGCAGCTATTATCCAAGTCCTTATAGCCCGCCCTGAACTTTTCACCGTCGAAAACAAAACGACCACTACCAATACTTTTAAACAATACGTCTTTATGTCGTACATTCGCGAGCACCGATTTATTCATGCCTGTCAGCATTGAGAATACAAAAAACCAATTACGTGAGGCATGATTATAAAAAACCTGCCTATGAAGTCGCTCAAGTTTTAGCTGGCTAGTGTTTATTGTTGGAACCATAGGCTTCATGCAGCGCTTAAAGCCGTTTCGATTTACGCCAACTTTGTGGGCTGTCCATCCATTCCTTTTGGCTCTTGCACTAAACAAACTATCATCAAAGAAAGGGTGAATATCTAACATCTGATTATTTTCAATCGCTTCCTGAAAAGTCAGTGCGCCTTTAACCAACACCTTTGATAATGGTTTCAGCTCTGTTTCCACATGAAACGCTTTACTCGCTGAAGAAGGTTTCGCTGCAACTTCTGGCAGCGCCTTAAGGTCAGACTCTCGATTCCACTGCCTCAATAAAAAAGATAAGCTAGTTTTAATTTGTTCGACTTTCGCTACCTGCTCACCTTTGTCACGTAAATTATTGAAGTGCTTAATGCAACCTCCCATAATTTCATTACTAAAAAGATCACCTTGATAATTAATGCCATCAAGGTATCGGAAGTAACTAACGAGCCCACTAAAATATCCTTGGTTTGATTTTTTTTCAGGTAAGGTGGTTAGCCTTTGATGTATATCCCGAACGATATCATCTCGCTTAGCCAATACTCCATTTCCTGCTTTAATTTGTTTCACTGTCGGGATGTTACGGTAGCGCAAGCGGTAAGTGTAAGACTTAACCCCACAACCACAGTCTAAAAACATGTCTTCAAAGCGAAGTGGAGTAATAGATGCACTCGGTTTATTAATCACAATTTTGGTGCGTTTCCGTCCTTGAATCATAATGCAACCTCCAAATCATCAAAAGCGCCTATATAATCAAGTACGTCTTCGTAGATTTCATCGGCAGAGGGCATATCCTGTGCAATTTTCAGGTATTCTATCGTCGTCGCCCTATCTTCATGACCTAGCAACGCCGATACCCTATCCAATGCCTCATCAGGTGTCATTGACGGGTTGCCATAGTCATCCTTTTTATTTAAAAGGTGGCGGAAGATATTCACGGCAAACGTTGAGCGTAAATTATGTAGGGAGCCGACAATAGGCTGGTCAAGACCTTGGGTTAGGTTTGCAGTGTTACGTATTTCCACCCAACGCCCAGTAAAGTCTTGTAGCCGCGTAAACATGGGTTTACCGGATTGGGTAATAAACAGGTATTTAAGTTCGGGGTTAATGGCATCGTCACCCTCAAAGAAATGCGTATTACCTTCTTCCTTCTGCTCCTTGCACCATGCTTTGAATTTCTCAAGGCGCTTTTGATACCTGTCGGACTGCGAGTAATCGTAAAGTATCTTCATCAATGGGGCGGGGATAATGGTAACGCGGCTTTTATTCTTCTCTGCGAAGCCCTCAGCGGTCTTTGTGAGTGATTGGTACTTATCACCGACACCTAAATCCATCACAGGCTTTTTAAACACCTCTCTGCCGTCCTGAATCATGGTTTCGGGGTTCACTATCTGTCCCAAATGAAGGCTCGCTGCTTCCTCACGGCGCAACCCCGTATTACGGCAAATCATTGGATGCAGGCAAAACTCAATCGGCAGTGAGTGCAGTTTATTATTGTCACCATGACGAACCACCCTGCGGGATTTCATTAATATGGTTTGTAGGATGTTCCATTCATTATTGGTGAATGGTTTTAGGTCACGGCGTAGATTGCTGAGGTTTGTGCCACCACTGCGAGACGACTTAGCAAACTTAATCCGCATATCCGTCGTGTGCACCTGCTTACGTTGGTAAGCTTTCATACTGGATGCTGACGCCTCGAAGTGGATATTCACTGTCTCAAACTGGAAGGGAGGGTTATTGAAGCGAATGCCCTGGCGAAGACAATGCTTATAGAAACTAACAACACTGCTCATGTATTGCCTGGCCGTTGTTTTAGCCAATACACCCTCAATAGCGAGGTGCTTGATTCCGTCTCGATATTGGTAGGTTAAGCGCTCTTGTTTATTACGAGGAAAGACATTCCATTCTGGGCGGGGATCATTATAGAGAGGGTCAAAGTCCTCTACATCGCATTCAGCATCCCACTCAGCCTGTTTGTCCAAGACAAAACTGAAGTAATGGGCAAGCCCCTGCGCATCTGTACCAAGCTCAAGCACACCATCATCGATTGCTTTCGACAATAAGAACTCATTGACCATGTCTAATGGCTGGTAGCAAATTAGGTTGTCTTTGTTGTCATACCCGGCGATATTGAGTAAAGGAAGTTTCTTAATGGGGATCTTGTTGCCATTAGCACGGTAGGTAACCTGAGGTTCGCCATTCTCATCAATAGATACCAATGGTTTCTCGTAAACGAAATTAGAGATAGTCGAAATTTCTACTTCTTTTCGTATGATCTTTTTCTGATTTTCATCGCTATCTGACATACTAAACCTCATGCTGTGTATACAACCAGCATACACAGCATTCTCAACTTTGAAAGTTAATTATGAGGTTTTAGCCTATCAGGTAAGTTTTGGATGTGGTCTTCCCAATCCACGACATCAATTTCGTACACGACTTTGTTGCGAACGCTTTCACCCGCAGCATGCATCTCAGACTTAGAGCCTGTAATTAATGGGTGCCACTCTGGAAGCGGCTTAGATTCAGATAGAAGACGATAAGCACACGTATCTGGCAGCCAATGAAACTCGTCGATCTTGTCACGAGTTAGCTTCAAACACTCTTCACCTGAAGTGAAACGGTTTGGGTAGTCCTTACAAGAACATGTTTTGTCATTCAGCCAGCTACACGCGACATTGGTGTAGTAAACTTCATCGCTATCTTCATCCATAAGCTTATGTAGGCAACACTTACCACAACCATCGCACAGAGATTCCCACTCTTGCTCGGACATCTGCTCTAGTGTTTTTTCTTGCCAAAATGGATTCGTCATAGGATTACTTCTTACTCTTTTACTGGGGTGCGTGTTATACCGCTAGCCCATAAAAAGTTCAAGGATAATAATTGTTCATTCTTTGATCCAATCAATAGCTGTCACTGCGATTGTTTTTTGCTACTATCGCGCCCCCTGTTATTTAGTGAGTTTAATTTGATGGAATGTCGCCTAGGTTGTGGAGCATGCTGTATCGCTCCGAGTATTACATCTGCTATTCCTGGAATGCCAAATGGCAAACCTGCGGGTGTGCGCTGCATTCAGTTAAACGAACAGAATCTCTGTAAGCTGTTTGGTCAAGACTCACGTCCTAAAGTGTGTCACCAGTTTAAGGCTTGCCCTGTCGTTTGTGGTAAAACCGATCAAGAAGCACTCGATAACCTTATTGAGCTCGAAGCAATAACCTAGCAAAATTTTTCTTTTTATATATGCCCAAGATTTCACAACTTTGATAAATCTAAACTATCTTGTTGATACTGGTACAGATTAATAAGGATCGTTATGAATAGGTATATAGCAGAAATGTTTGGTACGTTTTGGTTGGTGTTAGGTGGTTGTGGTAGTGCCGTCTTAGCCGCCGTTTTTCCCGATGTAGGTATTGGCCTGCTTGGGGTCTCTCTTGCCTTTGGTTTAACCGTACTCACCATGGCTTTCGCTATTGGGCATATATCCGGTTGCCACCTCAACCCAGCTGTCACTATCGGCCTTTGGACTGGTGGCCGTTTTGATGCCAAAGATGTTGTCCCTTACATCATTGCTCAAGTACTCGGCGGTATTATTGCCGGCGGCGTATTATTTGTGATTGCCTCCGGCCAAGCTGGCTTTGATGCTGTTTCGTCTGGCTTCGCGTCAAATGGCTTTGGAGAGCACTCTCCCGGTGGTTACTCACTAACCGCAGCACTGGTTTGTGAGGTTGTGATGACCATGGTGTTCCTATTCGTGATCATGGGCGCGACCGACTCTAAAGCACCCGCGGGATTTGCACCCATCGCGATTGGTCTCTGTTTAACCCTAATTCACCTTATCAGTATTCCTGTAACCAATACCTCTGTGAACCCAGCTCGAAGTACGGGTGTAGCGGTATTTGTTGGTGACTGGGCCGTTTCTCAACTATGGCTATTCTGGGTTGCTCCAATTATTGGTGCGGTGATCGGTGCGGTGATATACAAAGCCGTTCGAGGATCGGATTAAGCTCAGAGAAGACTTGGATAAAAGAAGCTTTAAGTGATAAAAGAAAAAGCCGCTTAGTGATGATTCACCAAGCGGCTTTTTTAGATCTTATGACGACCGAGTAAGGAGTGCGAAAGCGTGGTGCCATCCACAAGCTCTAGCTCACCACCAACGGGAACACCATGAGCGATTCGGCTAGCGTTCACTTCATGGGCATTACAAAGCTCGGCAATGTAATGTGCTGTCGCTTCCCCTTCAACAGTCGGGTTAGTCGCTAGGATAACTTCAGAGATATCACCACGACGTAGGCGGTAGTCCAAAACATCGAGGCCGATGTCACTTGGACCAATACCATCGAGTGGTGAAAGGTGCCCCATAAGCACAAAGTAACGACCAGAGAATTGGCCAGTTGCTTCGATAGCTGCAATATCAGCTGGGCTTTCTACTACACAGATTTGACCATTTTCCTGACGTTTAGGATTGGTACAAATGTGGCAGGTATCTTCTTCAGTAAAAGTACGGCACTCATTGCAGTGACCGATTTCAGTCATTGCTTGGCTAAGAGCATCAGCCAACTGAAGGCCGCCTTTTCTATCGCGCTGTAACAAATGAAAGGCCATACGCTGCGCCGACTTGGGGCCAACCCCAGGTAGACAACGTAAGGCCTCCATCAAATGCTCCAGCATATGACTGGTACGCATATTTAACCGTTCTAATTTTCAAATAACGGTCCGCTCAAGTAAGGCAAGAACGAACCCTTAGAAATAAGTCGCTTAGAAAGGCATCTTCATGCCTGGTGGAAGTTGCATTCCGCCAGTGATGCTAGCCATTTTTTCTTTTTGAGTTTCTTCAACACGACGAGCCGCATCGTTGAAAGCAGCAGCGATAAGATCTTCAAGCATCTCTTTATCGTCTTCCATTAGGCTTTCATCGATATCAACACGGCGAACGCTGTGGCTACCAGTGATTGTTACTTTTACAAGGCCAGCACCAGATTCACCTGTTACTTCCATATTTGCGATTTCTTCTTGAAGCTTTTGCATGCGCTCTTGCATTTGCTGGGCTTGCTTCATCATGTTGCCCATACCGCCTTTACCAAACATGTTAATACTCTCTGGTTTAATTGGTTTATTAAAATTTATTAAGCTATAAGCGCTTAAATGGGGGTTAAAGCAGTGTGATTCAACCCCTCGGTGTTCAGTTCTTCGATCGGCGTATCTAAGATGATACGCCCATCACTAAATCAAAATTAACGTTAGATAGGACGAACACTATCTCTGTCGAGCTCTGCGGCGAAGCGTCTTTCGATAAACTGTACGTTGGCATCGTTTTCCAAACTGGTAAACGCGTCTTTCAACTTACCTTGGTACAGCCTTTCTCGTAATTCTAGTGGTGTTTCACCACCATCGCCGATTTCAACACTTAGATGACACTCTTCCCCGAGTACCGTATTCAGAGACTGTAACAGTTCACTCTGCGCTCGGTCCGTATTCAAGTGAGCCTGGCTCGATCTCAAGGTTAACGTTATCGATGTATCGTTTTTAGTAAATACAGAGTTCAACGCTAACTGTTCAACAAGCTTAGCTGTCTCTAACTTTTGAATCGTGGCAGACCACTCATCTTGAGCAATCGACTCATTCAGCAGTTTTTCAACCATTTCTGGCGTTTTGACGTGCTCTAACGCTCGCTTGATCTGAGTAGGTGTAAGCTCTTTGCTCGCCTCTTTTACAACAGGTTTAGACGGTTTCCAGCGATAAGGTTCATTATCATTGGTAACATTTTCTGTCGGAGAGGTCGGTAAAGAAGCTGGCGACACCCGCTCAGAACCACCGTGTTGCTGAGCAACTCGGTCAAGAACTGAAGTTTTAGCAGGTGTCGCTTTAGCCTTTTTTGGCGCTGAACCTTTGCCATCCTGTGCTGCACTACCTCTACGCTGAGAGCGCAATTGGTGGCGCAAACCACTGACAGGTGATGCCGGACGAGCAGGCTGCCCTTCTGGAGCAGACGGTGCAACGTTTTGTGGCTGAGCCGGAGCTTGATTCTGATAGCTCACTTGCTGCTGAGGCTGTGCTTGTTGAGCCATAGGACTCATCGACTGCTCTGAACCGTAGCTAGGACGTTCGTCATAAGCTGGCGGCGCATCATACTGGCTTTGCGGGTAATCCTGTTCTGGATAACCTTGATGACCAGAATGCTCAAGGTAGCCTTGTGAATTCGGATACTGAGCCGGGCTTTGCTGCGGAGCTTGTTGTGCAGATTGCTGCTGCATAGCTTGAGGAGCCTGCTGCATCTGCGGCTGTCTCGGAACGGCCGTTGGCGTTGGTTGACTAACCGGCTGAGCAACGCTCTGAGCTTGACTCTGAACCGGCGCAGCAACAGGGCTCGTTGACTGAGTAGAGATCGCCGTTGCGACATTTTGCTCTGCAGGCCTAAATGCCAACATGCGTAAAACCACCATCTCAATACCAACGCGTGCGGTTGGCGATAACGGTAAGTCTTCACGACCTTTTAGCACTATCTGGTAATAAAGCTGAATATCTTGTGGGCTTAACGCTTTGCTAAGCAGTTCAAGCTTCTCTGCGTCAGGCTGCGCTTTGTCTAAGGTAGACGGCAACGCTTGATACATGGCGAGACGATGAAGTTGCGCAGCAAGTTGATTCAGCAAACCATCCCACTCTACGCCATTCTCAGCAAGGTTTTGGATACAAGCCATCGCTTCTTGTGGCTGCTTACTGCTAACAGCCTCAAGTAGATGGATCGCTTGATCGGTATCTAATGTGCCAAGCATGTGCGCAACCGTGTCAGTCACGACATTGCCGTTGCCTAATGCGATAGCTTGGTCCGTTAAGCTCAAGGCATCACGCATACTACCGTCGGCGGCATGAGCAATCATTCCAAGGGCACGAGACTCAGACGTTACCTTCTCTTGTTCAAGAATATGGTCAAGCTGCTCGTGAATATTATCAACGCTGATCGGCTTAAGATGGAACTGCAAACAACGCGATAAGATGGTCACTGGCAGTTTTTGTGGATCGGTCGTTGCGAGCAAGAATTTCACATACTCAGGTGGCTCTTCTAACGTCTTTAGAAGCGCGTTGAAACTGTGCCTAGAAAGCATGTGTACTTCATCGATAAGGTAAACCTTAAAGCGACCACGCGCAGGCTTGTACTGAACATTGTCCAGAAGCTCACGGGTATCTTCTACCTTAGTACGTGATGCCGCATCGATCTCTAGCAGGTCAACAAAGCGACCTTCATCGATCTCTTTACAAGTTGCACATTCACCACAAGGGGTAGAAGTAATGCCGGTTTCACAGTTAAGTCCCTTAGCAAACAAGCGGCCGATGGTCGTTTTACCGACACCGCGAGTTCCGCTAAATAGGTACGCATGGTGCAACCTATTTTGGCTAAGGGCATTCTCTAATGCTGTTAAAACATGGGCTTGACCAACCACTTCTTTGAATTTGGTTGGTCGCCATTTTCGCGCTAACGCAAGATAGCTCATGAATAATTCCGAAAAGGATTAGTGGCCGTCGAATTCGCAGATGCTAAACACTTCTAGACCTAAGCCTTCTAAGCGCTTGTCACCACCGATTTCTGGAAGATTAATTACAAATGCAGCGTGCTCTACCACACCACCAAGCTGACGAATCAACTTTGTTGTCGCTTCAATCGTACCGCCAGTTGCTAGTAAGTCATCAACCATCAACACTTTATCGCCTTCAACGATAGCATCAGTATGAATTTCTAACGTGTCTGTGCCGTACTCAAGCTCATAAGATTGTGCCACAGTTTCACGAGGCAGTTTGCCCGGCTTACGCACAGGAATGAAGCCAACACCTAGCTCTAATGCTAAAGGCGCACCGAATAGGAAACCACGAGCTTCAGTACCAACGATCTTAGTAAAGCCCATGTCCTTGTATGTTTCCGCTAACAACTCGATAGTCGCTTTGTAAGCTGCTGGGTCTTCCATCAAGCTTGTTACGTCACGGAACAAAATACCCGCTTTAGGGTAATCAGGAATGCTTTTGATGCTTGCTTTGATCAGAGAGATTTTTTCTGTGTTCATAATCTTATGCACTTCATTAGGCCGCTTTCCAAACTCTGGTTAACGAATCAAACATCAACGCTTGAAATTAAGGAAAGGTACGATTGGTATTCATTGCAACGAGAGTCATAACTCTAATTGCTGAAATAATAAACGCCCGCTATACAAGCAGGCACACTGGCTTAATGGTAGTGATTTTCTTTGCTGTCAGCAACCAACTCATGGGTTGGAAGTCGTATAAACCATGTGAGAAGAATAACAAGTACACAAATTAGGAAAGCCTTGACCCAAATGAGTGGAGCAAAGTAGATAGATAACGCAAAACTCAACAAGATAAAGAATACGCCACGCGTTTTAACTTGCTTGGTGACAGCGCCGTGTTGGTACCAGTTTTCTAACAGAGGACCGAGCGTTTTATGCTCATGCATCCATTTGTGAACTTTAGGATTGCTTCGCATGAAACATGCGCTAGCAAGAAGAAGAAATGGAGTGGTTGGCAGAACGGGTAATACAATCCCTAGAACTGCAAGGAAGATACAAAGGCCACCAGCAATATTCAGGCTTAAAACTCGAACGCTAATTGTGGCCTCCTTGAGTTAGCTATCACCATTTGGCGACGACAGCTTAACTAAAATGTTGCGTAGCCATTAAATACACGGATCAACGTTAGTGTTGCTGGTAGTAATGGAATCATTAAAAATGCGGCTAGAAAGCCTAAAAAGTAGAATACATTAAACGGGTCTTTAAAGTCTTGATTATCTGCCATGATTGCTTCTTGTTTTTGTTAGTAAAGGTAAGTCCAGTGGCGAACCAAACCCGCTTTGCTAAATAGACATTTAACAAAAAAGGCATAGCCACACCATTTGCGCAACTATACCTTAATCAATTATTCACAAAAACCGAGGAAATATAGGGTTAATCGGTGGTCCCTTGATGGATATCCAAGCTGAAACTTGCCGCTCCAAGCAGGCTCAACGACAACTGACAGCCCTGCTCTATTGGTAAGTCTCTGGTGATAAAGTTCTTTTTACAGTTATCGCCTAAGCGTTCACCTGCTGCAATATGTTGATTCATTTCACCATTCGACCAACGCCCATCCAAACCCGCAGGCAAAATTGAGATGGTGCCCTCCGCGAGGTTAGCAACACCAAACAACGCGTTGACAGGTGTTGAACACGCCGAACAGCGAATCCCTTTCTCCAAAATTTCAGCGATATCTTTGAGGTCAGCACTAAAATCTTTTCTGTTTCTTAAGTAATCATGGAACAAAGCTCTCACTAACAAGGTAGTCGCAGAGCCGCCGTTTTCAGAAGACGCTGAATCGACAAGGTAGAAAGCAAACTGCCCATTCATCGTCCACGCATAATCGAATACAAGTGGCATCATCTCCGTTGATTGCAACAAACGGTAGCTACAACGCCATGAGCCTTGCCTTGTGTCTTTGTCGGGTAACAACGCGTGCAACAAATCTCTTGCTGCGCTTGGGTTGTCCTGCAAGTAATTCAGGTGCCAATGTAATTCTTGGTCTTCCGGGATCTCTCCTCCATCATCCACACAAAACCACTGGCTTGAGAAATCTCGTTGATCTGAAAGGTTGTCGAACGAATCTGTTAAAGTGTTGGCAATCGCACTGCTTAGATGACCGTGGTCTTCTAATGGCTTCGCTAAAAAGTCTTTAATACCAAATCGCAGTGCTTTTGCTACATCAGACATATCATCTGTCGCAGACACCACAATCATAGGCAGTGATGGGTACTCTAAACTGAGCTCTTCTACAAGCTCGATGCCGTCCAGGATCGGCATTGATAAGTCACACACAATTAAATCTGGCGCTGCATCTCTGAGCTTCTGCAAAGCGTCCAGTCCGTTTTCAGCCTCAACCACTTTATAACCAACCTTCTCAAGGTAAGCACCGGTTATACGGCGAAAAATAGGATCATCATCAACCAACATTACGCATTTCTGGTTAATCACTTCCTGTGCCGAGGTCATTACTGGCTGACTGTCAGTTTTGTACATAATTTCTAACCTCACAAAACTAAGTCGAATTATTATTGTTATCTGTTCTAAGAACTAATATAAAACTTAGTAATAAAATGCTAAATACACAAATGTTCACTCTTTACTGGTAATTCGTGACAAGGCTTGGAATACTTGTAAATAGTGCAACAAGTTGACATGACGCAAACATTGAGATCAATGTTACGTATAAATTAGAAGAGATTGTAAACAAATGTGTCTGGATTTATGAAATTAGATGATTTAAACCTCTTTCGACTCGTCGTTGAAAATGGGAGCTACACCGCAACATCGCGCAAGACTATGATTCCGGTTGCGACCATCACACGACGCATCCAAGCTCTAGAAGACTCGCTAAACCTGAGGCTTCTCAATAGACACGCGCGTAAACTCTCCTTAACCGAGGCTGGCGAACGTTTCTTCAATGAATGCTCTCCACTGCTGCAACGTCTCTCTTCGACAGCCGAAGAACTAACGGATGTTTGTAAAGGTGCTTCCGGTAAGATCCGTATTACGGCGCCTTCTAACCTGACTAAGCGCATGATGATGCCAATGTTCAGCGACTTCATGACTCAATACCCAGATATCAATATTGAGTTGATGATGAACAACCAAGCTGATCAACTCGACCCTACAGAGTGGGACGTGATTTTCAGAGTGGGTCCGCAACGTGACTCAAGCCTCATTGCTCGAAAAATCAGTGAAGTAAAAGATATTCTTATCGCGAGTCCTGAGTACTTAGCGAAGAACCCTGCACCGAGCCATGCCGAAGAACTAGCGAACCATTCATTGCTTAAAGGCTACCCACTGATTAAGTGGCAGCTAAGTAACTCGAATGATGAGACTGTAGTTAACAGTGAAAAAGGCCGCTTCAACGCAAACGCACTTAATGTTGTAAGACAAGCTTGCTCTGAAGGTCTAGGTATCACACTGATGCCAGACGTGATGATTCGCGAATACATTGAAGATGGCAGCTTAGTTCAAGTATTGGAAGACTGGAGCGCTAACCCGCGTGACATCTACATGCTTTATAACCACAAAGACCATCTACCTGAGAAAGTTAGATTGTTTATTGATTTTGTGATCGCGTACCACATTCACTAGGTTAATCCCCTACTTCAAAAACAAAAAAACCAGAGCCGATCGATGCTCTGGTTTTTAATATTCTAATCACTAAAGAAAACTAAGCGCCTTCGTTGTGTAACTCTAGGTTCGCTAAATCTTGTTGGATCTCACGCTGAATCTTAGAGTCATCATTACGTAGAGAGTCTAAGAAATCTAGATATGCTTGGTCGATATCACCCGTTACATACTCGCCATTAAACACAGAAGTATCGAAACGTGCGATGTCTTGGTTGCCCATACCTACCGCTGAAATCAAGTCTGGTAGCGTTTGGAAGATCAGAGCGTCTGCGCCAATCTGCTTACAAATCGTTTCATTGTCACGACCATGAGCAATTAGCTCTGTCGCGCTCGGCATATCAATACCGTAAACGTTAGGGAAGCGAACCTCAGGAGCCGCTGACACCATGAACACCTTGTTTGCGCCAGAGTCACGAGCCATCTCAATGATCTGCTCTGAAGTCGTACCGCGAACAATAGAGTCATCAACCAGTAGAACGTTCTTGCCTTTAAACTCAGAACGAATCGCATTAAGTTTACGGCGAACTGACTTCTTACGCTGTTGCTGCCCAGGCATGATAAACGTACGACCAACGTAACGGTTTTTCACGAAACCTTGGCGGTAAGGCTTGTCGATAGCTTGAGCGATGCGCAGTGCAATGTCGTTAGACGTTTCTGGAATTGGGATAACCACATCAATATCTAAGTCTGAGTACTCTTCTTTAATACGCTTACCTAGTAATTCACCCATCTCAACACGTGCGCTGTACACTGAGATTTTATCGATGAATGAATCAGGGCGTGCAAAGTATACAAACTCAAAGATACATGGGTTGAGCTGTGGGTTGTCTGCACATTGCTTAGTGAAAAGCTCATCGTCGAATGTTACGTAGATAGCTTCACCAGGTGCCACATCACGCATGAAATCAAAACCAACAGCATCCAGTGCTACCGATTCAGACGCCACCATGTATTCCGTTTTACCTTCAACTTCACGCTTACCTAGACACAGTGGACGAATACCGTGTGGGTCGCGGAATGCGATCATACCGTGGCCGATGATCATAGCAGTTACTGCGTATGCGCCACGAATTGTGCGATGTACGTTTGATACAGCACGGAAAACATCATCTGAAGTCACGTTACCTTTAACCGTATCGATCTCATGAGCCAATACGTTCAATAGCACTTCTGAATCCGAAGTAGTGTTCACATGACGACGGTCTTTTTCGAATAACTTTTCACGAACTTCATTTGCGTTCGTTAGGTTACCGTTGTGAGCCAACGTGATGCCAAAAGGCGAGTTTACGTAGAAAGGCTGAGCTTCCGACGCGCTTGAGCTACCTGCTGTCGGGTAACGAACATGGCCAATACCTACGTTACCTTGGAGGCGTTGCATGTGTTTTGCTTCAAAAACATCTTTTACTAAACCGTTCGCCTTACGCAGACGGAAACGATTGCTTTCTATAGTACAAATACCAGCGGCATCTTGGCCACGATGCTGCAATACCGTTAAAGCGTCATAAATAGACTGGTTTACAGGTGTTGAACCCACGATTCCAACAATACCACACATGTCCTAATCCTCGATTTTTCGACATTAACTGGCGCTATAGCGCGCCAGATAAGAAACTAGATGTTGCTTGTAAATGCTCGAAGAACGGCGCAATGATTCGACTAAATTCCGGAACCAACTGCGAATTCTTCCACCACTCAGAACTTGGGAATGCAGTAAACGCATCCATGAAAAACAACACTGCAGAAACAATCAAAACACCACGTAAGCCACCAAAGACGACACCGAGGATTCTGTCTGTACCTGACAGGCCTGTTTTCTGAACTAGCTGACCGATAACATAGTTAACTAACGCACCGACAACTAACGTTGCAACAAACAATGCTGCTATCGCCGTTCCGTTTCGAAACATCTCATCTTCGATATTGGTGAAGTACACCGCTAATTTTGCGTAGTACTGGCTAGCAATAAAAAATGCTCCAAACCAAATAACGAGTGACAACGCTTCTTTAGCGAAACCACGAACTAAACTGATCACGGCAGAGAAGCCGATCACGCCTAAAATGACAAAATCTAACCAATTCATGAATTCTTCATCTTAAGTTGGCGCGCATTTTAACAGAAAAAATGCTGACGCAAACGTTTTCTTATGGATTTAACGGTTTAAATTTGAGCAATTGGCCTTTTGAACCCGTAATTTTTTCTAATTCCTTAATTTGTCGCTCAAGTTTGGATTTAGATACATCTGGGCCAATAATTACTCGCGTAAAAGTTTTTTCTTGCTTGGTGTGAGCCTGGTAACCACGCTTTTGCAAATCCTTAACCACGCTTTTCGCGTTGTCAGCATTCTTCAAAGCCATCAATTGAATGATCCAAGCGCTGTCTTGATACTCATTTTTTTCAGGTACTGGCTTAACCACAACCGCCACTTTATCCGCTTCTTTTTCAGAAACCGATGCCGTTTGGGTTTCTGATGCCCCGCCGCTTTCAACCACTCGCTCTACCGGAGAGTCCGGCAGTGCAATCTGATCTTCGACTGGGTCAAGCACCTCAAACACTTCAACATTGCTATCAAGTTCCGGCTTAATAGGAATGCTTGCAAACTCTTCTTTATAGTGAAGCTTTTTACCATCGAGCACATCTGGCAATACAATCACGCCAATGGCCACTAAAATGATGGTGCCGACTAAGCGGCTCTGAAATTTACTTGCCATCTAGTTTCCTTTTTTCTGCCAATGCTCCAACACTTCCCCTACTGTATGGAAAGAACCGACCACCAACACAACGTCGTCTTCACCTTTCGCTGATGCTAACGCCGCCTCAAACGCCGCAACCGGGTTTGTATGCTGCTCAACACCTTGAGGAAGGCTTTGACAAAGTTCAGCTGCCGTTGCCGCGCGTGGCCCTTGCAAAGAAGCTGGGTACCAGTGTGTTGCGATTGGTGCTAACACTTCTAATGTCGCTGGAATGTCTTTGTCATGAAGCATAGCGACTACAACGTGCAAATTCTTGCCCGCATATTTTTTAGTAACTTGCTGTGCGAAGTATTCTGCTGAATGTGGATTATGAGCCACATCGAGAACAATCACAGGCTGGTCGCTAATTTGTTGCATGCGCCCAGGAAGTTGAGCGTTCTTCAAACCATTAACCACGTTCACATCACTAATATCTAACTCTGATGTGCCAAGTGCCATTAATGCCGTTGCCGCGTTCGGGAGCGGTAAGGTTGGAATAGGAAGTGATTCCAGTTGGAATGCACCGCTATGCCAGTTCCAAGTGTCGCCATCAACAGCGTAGGTATATTGAATACCAACCTGATAAAATTCAGCTTTGATATCATCTGCATGTGCAGCAACCGTCGCTGGCGGCTTAGGTTGACCACAGATAGCCGGCTTACCGCTACGATAGATTCCCGCTTTCTCGAAACCAATCACATTGATGTCATCGCCAAGCCAATCAACATGGTCGACCGCCAAGCTCGTGATGACAGACACATCGTGATCAACGATATTAGTAGCGTCTAAGCGGCCGCCGAGACCAACTTCTAACAACACAACATCGACTGCTTCCGTTTGAAAAGCACGCAACGCAGCCAAAGTACCGTATTCGAAGAAGCTAAGACTGATTTCACCACGTTCGTTCTCAATAAAATCAAAAGACTGAACCATCTTTTCATCAGATAGATCTTGGCCGTTGGTACGAACGCGCTCGTTGTAACGAATTAAGTGAGGAGAGCTGTAGACACCAACAGAGTATCCCGCATCTAATAGAATGGCTTCCATTAGCGCACACGTTGAACCTTTGCCATTGGTTCCGGCAACAGTAATGACGTGTTTAGCAGGTTTGGTAAGATTTGCCTTAGAGGCGACAGCCTGAACTCGGTCTAGCCCAAGATCAATAGCACTGGTGTGGATGTTTGATATATAATCAAGCCACATCTCCAAAGAGGATGTGGCTTGAGGAATAGGTTGTTGACTCATCTAACTCATAACCATAATAAAGTTGGTTTGTTAGAAGGTACTTTACCCTTTTTCTGGCGCTTCTGGTACTTCATAAGCAGCTTCATTCGGTGAATCGTTCACAGAAACTACTAATGGTGAAGGCTGATTGGTCATTTTTGCAACTAGGCTAGCTACGCGCTGACGCATTTCACGACGATCAACGATCATGTCGATAGCACCGTGGTCTAGTAAGAACTCACTACGTTGGAAACCTTCAGGTAGGTCTTCACGTACTGTTTGCTCGATTACACGACGACCAGCAAAACCGATAAGTGCTTTTGGCTCACCGATGTTGATATCACCTAGCATTGCCAAACTTGCAGAAACACCACCCATTGTTGGGTCAGTCATTACTGAAATGAACGGCAGCCCTTTCGCAGAAAGACGCTCAAGTGCAGCACTGGTTTTTGCCATTTGCATTAGAGACATTAGTGCCTCTTGCATACGCGCACCACCACTAGCAGAGAAACAAACTAAACCACAGTTGTTTTCAATAGCAGCATCTACAGCGCGAACAAAACGAGCACCTACTACAGAGCCCATTGAACCACCCATGAATGAGAATTCAAAAGCACACGCTACGATTGGTAGACCTAGTAGTTCACCTTTCATTGCTACAAGTGCGTCTGTTTCACCACTGTTCTTTTGAGCAGCAGAGATACGCTCTTTATAACGCTTAGAGTCTTTGAACTTCAGTTTGTCTTGCGGCTCAAGATCAGTACCAAGTTCAACACGCTCACCTTTGTCTAGGAATGTTTCTAGGCGGCGACGTGCTTTCATGCGCATGTGATGGTCACATTTTGGACATACTTCTAGGTTACGCTCTAGTTCAGCATGGTAAAGCACCTGCTCACAAGAAGTACATTTAGTCCAAACACCCTCAGGGATAGACGCTTTACGAGATGTTACGATGTTGCTTTTTTCTAAAATCTTTTCAAGCCAACTCATGGAAGACCTTTTGTTTCGATTCTTCCGCTTGATTGCGAAAGAAATAAATTTGGGAATTATGCGAGGAGATTAAAGCACATAAAACAGCAAGTGTAGATAAAAAACTGGTTGTACCTATTTTCTTGAGCTATTTTACGCACGATTTCGCAATATTTTTTGAACCTAAGTCCCACATTTAGTTCAAATTATCTGGAAGAAACAGAGGACCAATTGGCTCTCTTGGAAGACCAAATTCTTCTGGATAATCCACATCTACTAAATAGAGACCTTCGGCTTTGGCGGTCGCTCCAGCCAACTTACGGTCTTTCGCTTCAAGCAACCATTTAATCCACTCTGGCTTCTGTTCACCTTTACCGACAGCAATTAGGCTACCCGTAATGTTTCTCACCATGTGGTGTACAAATGCATTCGCTTTAATATCAATGACGATGTAATGACCATGTCGAGTCACGTTCAAGTGAATCATGTTTCGCCACGGGCTATGAGATTGACAATGTGTTGCTCTGAACGACGTGAAATCATTTTCACCCAGCAGGTACTGACCAGCCTCATGCATCTTTTTCTCATCAAGATGGCCATGATAGTGGCTCACGCCTGAATTCAAGATTCCAGGGCGCAGTGCATGATTGAAAATGATATAGCGGTAGCGACGTGCCGTTGCAGAGAAGCGAGCATGAAAATCTTCATTCACTTCAGTTGCCCAACGAACAGCGATATCTTTAGGCATGTTGGCATTTGCACCCATTGTCCATGCCACCATTTTGCGGTCGACATTGGTTTCAAAGTGAACGACTTGTCCCGTACCGTGAACACCGGCATCCGTTCGTCCTGCACATTGAACTTCTACTGGGTGATTTGCGACAACCGAAAGAGCCTTTTCCAATTCTTCTTGGACACTTTTCACGTCTCGTTGGCGCTGCCAACCAAAGTAGTGGGTACCGTTATATTCAATACCTAAAGCAATTTTCATGTTCTTGTTCTCTTTGAAAATGGGCGAGAAGTATATACGGAAATGAGTGCTATCCCAAATAGGAAGCGGCTAAATCTATAATACTAGAAGAACGACTCGCCAAAAAATAAAGGGTAGCCAATACTACCCTTTATATCTCGTCCAGTTTATCGTCCGTTTAACGTATCGATAAGATTCTTGGCTTCTCGGCGAATATCGTCGCTTCCGTCGACTATCGCCTCTTCTAACAGTTTGATCGCGCCTTGAGAATCACTCATCTCAATGTATATTTTAGCAAGATCAAGCTTCCCAGCCGCTTCAGCGTTACTATCAACATCATAGTTTCCAATATCGCCAATCACGTCAGGGAATTCGTTCAGACCAACATCCAGCTTCAGTTCTTCTTCGTCTGGGTTAATGGCATCTTCACCCTCTTGCTCAACTTGAGCCATCAATTCATCGATGGTCATGTACTGCTTGTCACGACTGTTCGATGATTCGGTCAGGTTATCTTGCTGCGCCCAGTTCTCTTCTTTGATCTTAGGTTCAGCTTGCTGCTCTGCAGACGCCCAAATCTCTTGCTGATCATCAGGGACATCATCTTGCATGCTCGATTGCTGTTCTGGCGCAAGATTAAAACCTTTCCAATCTTCACCGCCCACTTCAAGCATTGCGTCAATGTCTAACCCAGCACTATCAATAGATGTCGCATCTAATGGCTTCTCGAACATGTTGTCGACTGTGTCTTGAACATCTTCTGAAAGCAATTCAGCCAAATTAGTTTCATCAAAGTTATCGAAGCCCTCTAACGGCTCGTCTTCAACTTCACTGGCCTCAGCACTAGACACTGAAGTTGCACTTGTTGGTTCGTTCGCTTCTGGGAATCCGGCTAAATCCGCTTCATTGACATCCGAGAAGTCATCCGCACCAGCAAAACTTTGTGGGTTCGAGAACAGGTCATGCAGTGCATCTTGCTCTTCTCCCTGCGGGCTAAAGGCAGTTAATGGCGTAGGCTTTTCTGCAAATGCATCAGAGATCGCTTCATCTTCACCGTATTCAGGTAAATCGAACTCGTCAAACTGTACGCCTTGCTCCTCTGCAACAGGCTCTGCACTGCTCTGCTCAATATCATCTAAAACAGAGTCCGCTTTAGCACTTTCTTCATCGTATTCTGGAAGGTCAAGATCATCGAACTCAAACTTCTCACTGCCATCCGATAAATCTTGCTCTAGCTGAGCTTCATCAGGTTCACTCACAGCCTCAGCAAGTGCGTCTTCTTCACCAAACTCTGGTAGCTCAAAGTCGTCAAACGAGAACTCATCGTCACTCTGCTGCTCTGTAGCTTCTGCTTGTGGTGTCATTTCAGGTTGAGGCTCAACTAGCGGTTGAGTGCTAACTTCTGTTTCTGTTTCAGTTTCCGCTAACGCATCTTCTTCATTAAACTCCGGGAGTTCGAAGTCATCAAACGAGAATTCGTCTTCGCTCTGTTGCTCTGCCGCTTCTGGCTGTGATGCTGTTTCAGATTGACGCTCAGCTTGCGGTTCAATGGCAGTTTCAGCCTCAGCTTCCGCCAATGCATCTTCTTCATTAAACTCTGGAAGCTCGAAGTCATCAAACGAGAACTCACCTTCGCTCTGTTGTTCTTCAGCTTCTGGCTGTAGTGCTGTTTCAGGTTGAGACTCAGCTTGCGGTTCAATGGCAGTTTCAGCCTCGGCTTCCGCCAATGCATCTTCTTCATTAAATTCTGGAAGCTCGAAATCATCAAACGAGAATTCATCTTCGCTCTGTTGCTCTGCCGCTTCTGGCTGTAGTGCCGTTTCAGGTAGAGACTCTGGCGTTGGTTCTTCAGCAGTTTCAGCAACTACTTCAGTGGTGTCTTCGTCAATCAGCCAATCGTCATCTTGTGGCACACCGAATTCATTTGGAATGATCTCTGGCATGTTCGCAGCACGAACTGGCTCTGGCTCTGGCTCTGGCTCTGGCTCTGGCTCTGGCTCTGGCTCTGGCTCTGGCTCTGGCTCTGGCAAGGATTCAACAGCACTATCGAACTCTTCGCTACCTTGAATCTTAGGTTCAAAGTCAAAATCAGAGTCAACGTTCGATGGAGATTCTACATCGTTGATCGCTTCAGCTAGCCAGTCTTCAACTGTATCTTCATCATCGTCAGAAATGTCACCTAATGAAGCTGGAGACGCAGCCTCGTTATCAAATCTTGGCGCGCTTTCTTCTGAACTGCCTAGTTCCGGTGAAGGTTCAAGTTCAGGTTGCTCCTGCTCGAACTCCTCAACATTATTATTTTCAGAGAGTAACGAATCGATATCTAACTCATCGCTTTCTATCTCTGGTTTTGTATCTTCGACCACTGGTTCAATCACGTCAGATTGAGCGGGGTGCTCAGAAACTTCTTCAACGTGTGCGCCCAATTCTGGCGTCATCAACTCATCGATAAGCGCTTCATCAGTGGTGTCCAACGGGTCATTGAGTAGCGCATCTGTAGCAGGTGCAACACCAAACATATCATCGATAAAGTCATCACGATTAAATGCAGCTTCATCATTCTTGAGCTCTGGCTCTGTAGTATTTTCTGGCGCTTCTGTGCTTACTAGCTCGTCGTTAACTTCGATGTCGTCGACTTGTGGTTCTGGCTCTGCAACTACCGGCTCATCAAGTTCAGCTTCAGTAGGTTCAGGTACAGCAGAAGGCTCAGAAAGTAACGACTCGATATCAGCCTCTGCAAGGCTACTTACATCATCATTTGGTGTGTCGAAGTCGAATGCAGCTTCAAGCTCTTTATCAAAGGCTTGCTCTTCAGACTCAACCTCGTCTTCAATACCACTCGTCAGTAGCTCATCGAATGGATCCAGAGATTCAGTCGCTGACTGATCGTCTTCATCCGCCGACAGCTCGCTTCCTAGCAGCTCATCTAACGTTTCATCACTGTCTAGAGTAAGCTCAGTATCATTGATTTCATCGTCAAGGAATTCATCTAATAGGTTGGTGCTCTCAGCATCAATCTCAAAGTCATCGCCCGAGTCGCTAAGCAGCTCATCTAGCGTCTCTGTGCTGTCTTCAGAAATATTCAGTTCATCATCGGTTGATAAGCCTGACAGTTCTTCCAATTCAGACAGAGCGTCAAAACCTAGAGGTTCACCTTCAGAATCCTCATCAGAGTCGTTTTCCAACATCTCATCAAGTAGGTCTGTCGAGCTACTTAAATCGACATCATCACCGGCTAATTGCTCGTCAAGAAGGTCAACACTCTGCTGCTCTTCTTCGCTTTCCAGAGGTTGGTCAAACTGAGCCAAAATGTTTTCGATATCGTCATCAGAAGCCAAACTACTATTTAGGTCTTTGGCACTCTCATCGTCGCTATCTAGATTGAAAGGATCGTTCTGTTCATTCTGAGCAGCTACTTGCGCGAAGATGTCATCAATATCATCTTCAACACTTGTTGGCTCTGGCTGAGAATTTTGCTGTTCAGAAATAAGTACATCGATATCAAAATCATCGCTTGCAGTCGCGTCTGCGCTCGGCTTCGAATCACTTTGCTCTTCTGAGATCAGTGCATCAATATCGAAACTGTCATCGTCTTCATCATCCAGTGCAAACAGATCATCAAGCATAGACTGATCCAGTTCGTTGGAACCTAGGCCTTCTGTCTGCGACTCTTGAGATAACAACGCTTCAATGTCATCAGCAGACATTGAGTTGTCGTCCGACAGGTCAAAGTCACCATCATCAGAATCAAGCGCGCTTTCTGCCGTCTTATCAAGCGCACGCTCCATCTCTTCTAGACCAAGCGCTTTCTCTTCGCCATTAACACTGATGCCGTTGCTGCTGTCTAAATCTAGATCATCGAAGTTAGTGTCTAAATCGCCGTTCTCACCGATGCTGGCAAACGGATCATCCTCTTCACCATCAAGGTTGAAATCAAGGTCTGATTCATCTAAGCCAGCAAACACATCGTCTTCGTCAGCCAATGCTTGGTCATCAAATAGCTTATTCGCATCATCTTCTGTACCAAACAGCTCATCATCGAGAGACAATTCATTGTCGAGGTCATCGATCTCATCAGCCAGCATCATTGGCGCAGCGCTGCTTGGATCAGGCTGAATAGGCTGGTCTTGCGTTGGTTGCTGTTGCTCTTCATTTTTAGAGCGGCGACCCAACAAGATCACAATAATAAGACCAAGTAGAAGACCTGGAATGATCGCAAGTGCAGCGACTAGCCAACCATTTGACAACAGCTGGTCCATTGCACTTGGTGCCATTTTTTCAATTTCAGCGTTCTTTCTGCGCTCTTCAGCAAGTAACTTTTCAACTTCACTGCGAATACGGTCTTCGTCACTCAGCTCTGTCTTAAGCACATCCACTTCAGACTGAACATCCGATAACATCAAGCGAAGTTGATGGTTTTTTTCCTCGAGAGATAGAAGCTCGCTTTCAGATAGCTCTAGCTGCTTCTCAAGTTTGTTCATCTCTTTAACAGAAGAAGATGGCGCACCTGAAACCAATTTTTTCGCGGTTTCTACGGTCGGAGCTGGCTTGGCAGGCACCGATTTTGCCGGTCCTACATTCGATGGGTTTGAAGCTTGAACGGCTTTTGGCTTAGCTGCTGGTTCATCAAGCTTCGCCAAATGCGAGCTCATGATGTTAATAGCTTGCTGCGTAGAGCTCGCACGAGCTTGCTCTAAAGAAGGGACACGTAAATGGCTAGCAGGCAATAAGCTATGGATATTCTGGTTTTCAAACGCTTGTGGGTTCAGTCTGTAAATTGCCAACAAGGTTTGTTGGACGGAAACAGAGTTATCTGGGCGCAGTTTGGAGGCAATAGACCACAACGTTTCATTGCCACGCGTTGGACCGTAGAAACGAGAAGGCTCTGCGCTATTCGATTGAGCTCTTTTAAGAGGTTCTGAAAAAGTAGGCGCTGATTGTATCTGACCATTAGGCCCTACAACTCGAATGGAATCTGCACGAACAACGGAAATCTGAGTCGCAATGATAACGGCAAAAGGTATTAACCACTGCTTGAAAATTTGAAACATAAAAGGCTCAGCTAGGTGCTTAAATTCGGATAATGTGATGATCTATTAAATATATCGGATAAATGACGTAAAACTATAGAGATGAAAACAAAAAATGTGTTGCAGCGACAATATTCGCAGCAATTTCACACAATTTGACTAACAATATTTTTAATCGATTAAAAAAGCCCCACTAAAGAGTGAGGCTTGTTTATCAAAGCGGTGAGGCTTAGAAGTAATCGCGAATCAGAACTTCAGCGATTTGAACTGCGTTTGTCGCTGCGCCCTTACGAACGTTATCTGCAACTACCCACATGTTGATGCCGCTGTGGTGGCTGATGTCGTTACGAATACGACCTACCATTACGTGGTCTTTACCACCAGCGTCACGTACTTGTGTTGGGAATTCCATACCGTGGAAAACTTCAACACCTTCTGTGTTCTCTAGTAGTTGAACTACTTGCTCAGCACCAATTGGTGAGCGAGTTTCCACGTGTAGAGATTCTGCGTGGCCGTAGAACACCGGTACACGAACACATGTTGGGTTCACGGTGATTGAAAAATCGTTAAAGATTTTTTGTGTTTCCCAAACCATCTTCATCTCTTCGCGCGTGTAACCGTTTTCCGTAAACTCATCAATTTGAGGGATACAGTTGAACGCGATCTGCTGTGGGAATGCTGAGTTTTCAGCTGGCATGCCGTTAAGAAGCTTAGCGGTTTGACCAGCAAGCTCATCGATACCTGTTTTGCCTGCACCAGACACAGATTGGTAAGTCGACACGTTGATACGCTCTAGACCAACTTCATCGTGAATTGGCTTAAGCGCAACCAGCATTTGAATCGTTGAACAATTCGGGTTCGCAATGATGTTGCGGTTGCGGAACTCAGCAATTGCTTCAGGGTTCACTTCAGGCACAACCAGTGGAACATCGTATTCGTAGCGGAACTTAGATGTGTTATCGATAACAACAACACCTTCATCCGCAGCAACTGGTGCCCATTGTTCAGAAAGGTCGCCACCAGCAGAGAAAAATGCGATATGAACTTGAGACCAATCGAAGTCTGCTACGCTCTGCACTTGTATCGTCTTACCATTAAAGCGGTAAGTTTTACCTTCACTACGTTCACTTGCTAGTAAGTGCAGTTCACCGATAGGGAATTTACGCTCTTTAAGTACTTCAAGAATGGTTTCACCAACCGCACCAGTCGCACCTAAAATAGCAATATTAAATTCTTGGCTCATTGTTTCTCTCTTTTATAAAGTTGGCTTTACCATAAAACCGAGTTTAGCTAACGGCGCTAGATTACAAGAATCATCACCTGTTAACTCGACTGCACTGTACTCTCTGCGGTCCCAATATTCTTTACGCATCTTGTCAAAAGAACCTGGCGTAGCGATATTGCGACGGAATAAGGCATCGTCTTTGCGCACATCATAGATCAACTGAGTCAAATTGTGCAGTGTTGCTTCGTCCCAAGCTCTATCTAATTTCATTTGAGGTACAGGAGCTGTCGGCAATAGATCGCTCGCATAAGCGCGTTGTTCACTATCCAAGAACTCACAATAGCTGTTAAAGATCATCGTAGTACCGCGTGCTTTGCCCTCTAGACCGTAGCCCGCTACGTGAGGTGTTGCAAAAGCAAGTAAAGGGAGCAGTTCCATATCCACTTCAGGTTCAAACTCAAATACATCAAGGACAGCCGTGAAGCCATCAGCTTTTTGCAGGCGAGCTTTGAGTGCTTGGTTATCAACCACAGGGCCACGAGCCGCATTAATTAGGATTTGGTCAGCACGTAAGTTATTCAGCACTTGCTCGTTGATCAAATGATGGGTTGGGAACTCGCCCGTTCTCGTGATCGGGGTATGCAGGGTGATCACATCTGATTGCTCAAGCAGAGTTTCTAATTCAGTGAATTCACGAGTGTCACCTTCTTGCTGCTTTAGGGGGTCGTTCAGTAGAACCTTAATACCAATACCTTCAAGGCATTTTGCTAAGTAGCTACCCACTTGACCACAGCCAATAATGCCGACTGTTTTATCAAACACAGAGAAGCCTTGTTGCTGCGCAAGAACCATCATCGCACTGAACGCATATTCAGCCACACCCACTTTGTTACAGCCCGGCGCCGCAGTAAAGAAAATGCCACGCTCTTTCATCAATTCTTGGTCGACGTGATCCATACCCGCCGTTGCAGTGCCGACAAACTTCAGTTTATTGGCTTTGCTGATTAATTCTTCGTTCACCTTAGTGACAGAGCGAATCATCAGTGCGTCTACGTCAACCAGATCGTCCGCAGTTAATGTGCGACCAGACTTCATTGTCACTTCACCTAGCTGGCTAAAAAGCGCTTCAGCATAAGGCATGTTTTCGTCAATTAAGATTTTCATTTGGCGAGTACTTTTGTTGGGGTCTATCGACCTAAATGTGAATTGAAATGATTGTGCAAAATTCCACACACGGTGTCGAGTAACAAATGGAATACATTATGAATAAAGGCTTGTTGAGATAAGGATTGATTGCCCTACTCAGCTTTTACTACTCAAGCCTAAAACGAAAAATGCCCGATTGAATTAACAATCGGGCAAACATCCAGAACAAAAGGATCCTATCTCGCTCTCCAGGAGACAGAGTCTGCGTCTGTTCGACCAGTACTGACTAAAACCACTACTGATCAAGCTCTGGAAACCTTTCCATTTCTAAACCTATTGTTTAGAAAGCTTTGTTCTGTGGGTCATGGTTAATGAGTTACCTGTGCGTGTTGAAACTGCACTTGCGTCACCCGTTAACGATTAACCTTTATCTATCTAACTCAAGCCTAATTAAGCTTGGTATTTTTTGATTACTAGCGTTGCGTTCGTACCGCCGAAACCAAAGCTGTTAGACATAACTGTTGTTAGCTCTTGTTCGCGAGCTTCAGTTACGATGTCTAGGCCAGCAGCTGCTTCGTCTAGGTTAGAAACGTTAATGCTTGGAGCAATGAAGCCGTTGTCTAGCATTAGCGTTGAGTAAATCGCTTCATGTACGCCAGCTGCTCCTAGAGCGTGACCTGTCATCGCTTTAGTTGCTGAGATTGCTGGGCTGTTGCCACCAAATACTTCTTGGATAGCACCTAGCTCTTTCACGTCACCAACTGGAGTTGAAGTACCGTGAGTGTTCACGTAGTCAACGCCATCAACGTTTTGCATTGCCATCTTCATACAACGAACCGCGCCTTCACCAGAAGGAGCAACCATGTCGTAGCCGTCTGAAGTTGCGCCGTAGCCTACGATCTCACCGTAGATTTTCGCGCCACGAGCTTTAGCGTGCTCTAGTTCTTCGATAACTAGCATGCCGCCGCCACCAGAGATAACAAAACCGTCACGGTCTGCATCGTAAGTACGAGAAGCTAGCTCTGGTGTATCATTGTACTTAGTAGAAAGTGCACCCATTGCGTCGAACATCATAGTCAGAGACCAATCTAGCTCTTCACCGCCACCAGCGAATACTACGTCTTGCTTACCGAGTTGGATAAGCTCCATTGCGTGACCAATACAGTGTGCAGATGTTGCACATGCAGAACTCATAGAGTAGTTCACACCACGGATTTTGAAAGGAGTTGCTAGACAAGCAGAAACCGTTGAAGCCATTGTACGTGGAACCATGTATGGACCAACACGCTTAACGCCTTTCTCGCGGATGATGTCTACTGCGTTTACTTGGTTAAGAGAAGAAGCACCACCTGAACCCGCAACGATACCCGTGCGGTCATTAGATACTTGCTCTTCTGTTAGGCCAGCGTCTGCAATTGCTTGCTCCATTGAAAGATAAGCGAATGCCGCTGCATCACCCATAAAGCGCATCTTTTTGCGGTCAATATGGTCAGCAGGGTTCATTTTAAGGTTACCCCAAACTTGAGAGCGTAAGCCGTTTTCCTTGAACTGCTCTGAAGCGGTAATACCAGATTTACCCTCTTTCAGTGATGCTAAAACTTCTTCGACGTTGTTACCGATACTTGAAACAATACCCATACCGGTGATTACGACTCGTTTCATGTGACATTCCTATAATTCTAAATTCAGCTAGATGATAACTAAGAAGCCTAACAAAAGTGGTCAGCTTTCCTAGAAATTCGTACAATCCCTACCAACATATCGCTTCAAATCACAAAATGATAGATTTTATGACTTCAATTACTAATGCTGAGCTGGAATGGAATGAGTCTGGCACGCCAGTTTCAGACCAATTTGACGATGTTTACTTCTCCAACGTGAATGGTTTGGAAGAGACTCGTTACGTTTTTTTAAAGCAAAACCACCTTCCAGAGCGTTGGCTTGAACATGATCAGCGCCGTTTTGTGATCGCTGAAACTGGCTTTGGTACAGGCCTCAACTTTCTTGCGGTTTGGCAATGGTTCGATGCTTTTCTTAAAGATAACCCTCAAGCTATTACCAAAGAGTTACATTTCATCAGTTTTGAGAAATATCCTTTAAACAAAGAGGATCTCATCAAAGCGCACCAAGCGTGGCCAGAATTAGCCGAGTATGCGACGCAACTCCAAGAACACTACCCTATCGCCCTGCCTGAATGTCACCGCATCGTATTAGGCGATGGTGCGATCGCATTGGATTTATGGTTCGGCGACATCAAAGACTGTATGCCAAGCGTGCCTACACCAAAGCAAGGTTTGGTAGATGCATGGTTCCTAGATGGATTCGCCCCAAGCAAAAACCCAGAGATGTGGAACCAAAACCTATTCAATGGCATGGCAAAGCTGGCCAAGCAAGATTGTAGCTGTGCGACTTTTACCGCGGCTGGTTTCGTGCGTCGTGGTTTGATTGAAGCTGGCTTTGAGATGAAGAAGGTCAAAGGCTTTGGTACGAAGCGTGAAATGATTGCAGGCCAACTTGGCGAAAAACGTGCTCATACCAATATCAAGCCTTGGTATGGCTTATCAGAGCACAGTAACTCACAAGATGTAGCGATCATTGGTGGTGGTGTTGCCAGTGCTGCGTTGGCTAAAACACTGAGCCGCCGTGGTAAGAACATCACGCTCTACTGTGAACATCAGCAAGCTGCTGGTAACGCCTCTGGTAATAACCAAGGTGCAATTTACCCGCTATTGAGTGAGGCGACCTCAAACGTTTCGCGTATATTCGGCCCTGGATTGTTGTTTGCGCGTCAGTTCATCAATCAAGCCGCAACATCGATTGAATTCGACCATAACTGGTGTGGTGTGAACATTTTGATGTGGGATGAAGGTTCCACTAAGAAGCTCAATCGCATGTTAGAAGGTAATTTCCACACCGATTTGATTCAGCGTTTATCGCCAGAGCAAGCAAACGAAAAGATCGGTTTACCCGTTGATAAAGAGAGCGTCTACTTTCCTCTAGGTGGATGGTTAAGCCCACTTCAGCTTACTCAAGGCCTTATTGGTCAATTGAAACAAACCAATAAAGTAAGTACACACTATCAACACCAAGTGACTCAGCTAGAGTGGCTAGAGACAGACCAGCAATGGCTACTGACGATTGATACACCACAAGGTGAAGTTCAAGCAAAACATGACCAAGTAGTTGTTGCGAACGGCCACAAATTCACTCAGTTTGAGCAGACTCAACCTGTACCTCTGACCCCAGTTAAAGGTCAAGTGAGCCACATTCCAACCACGGAAAACCTCAGCAAACTTAAAACCGTGTTGTGCTTTGATGGTTACTTAACACCACAAAACCCAAACAATGGACACCATTGCATTGGCGCGAACTACGACAAAACCAACATCGACCAAGAGTTTGATGCTGAAGTTCAACAGCACAATGGCGAGCGCCTTCATGGCTCACTGCCAGATCAAGCGTGGACAAAAGAAGTTGATACCAGTGGCAACCTAGCGCGCCAAGGTATCCGTAGTGTAAGCCGCGATCATCTTCCGTTTGTCGGTAACGTTGGTAACTTTGAAGCCATTAAAGAGCAGTACCAAAATCTGCATAACTTTAACCCACAGCGTGACTCGGTTGACGATGTTGAAACCGTCACTAGCTTCCCTAACCTATTCTGCTTTATCGGTTTAGGCTCTCGCGGGTTAAGCTCTGCTCCCCTACTCGCAGAGGTTTTAGCATCACAAATTTGTGGCGATCCACTTCCTCTTCCTGCTGATGTACTGGAAGCCATTCACCCAAGCAGAATGTGGGTACGCAGACTACGTAAGGGTAAGGCATTAACAGCGGGATGGGTCGCAGATAAACAGGCAAAAGCCAATCAATAACTGACGGATTACTCGATCGTTAATTCAGAGTATTTGTAATGAAAAAGCCCGAGTGACACTACGTCTCTCGGGCTTTTTGTATCTGATAACTTAAACTTTCAAACGACTTTACTGGGTTTAAGCACTAATAAGAGTTAAAGCTTAGCGACGGCTTCTTTAATCTGCTGTGCGATCTCTTCGTTGCTGATAGCGCCAGATTCAAAGTCGAAGTTATCGTAGAAGCTTGGTACTGAAACCGATGCTTTTACGTTACCGCCAAAGTACGGTGCAGAACCTGTTGCCGCGCCAAGTACTGTTTGTGCACCACCAGGACCAGGAGACGTCGCTAGGTATACCGCAGGCTTCTCACCAAATACTGAACGCTCAATACGTGTCGCCCAGTCAAACAGGTTTTTGTACGCTGCTGGATAGTGGCCATTGTGCTCTGCGAAAGAGATAACAAATGCGTCCGCTTCTGCTAAGTCACGCAAAAATGCTTGAGCACCTTCAGCTTGGCCAATCTCTTTTTCAGTATCTTCACTGAACATAGGAACGTTGTAATCATTGATGTCGAGAACTTTTACGTCAGCATCTTCAATCAAGTTAGCTGCGTAAGTTGCTAGTGTTTTGTTGATAGAGGTAGAGCTTGTGCTTGCGCCGAATGCGATAACTTTCATGATGTAACCCTTTCTGTAATCTCGTTAAGTAGGATTAGAATAACGTAGTCAGAAAATGGAACCATCACAAGGATTGAACAGACTCATTCAAAAATTTCGAATGAGTCTCAAACTTCACTGCTCAGCAAAATGGAAAGGAAGGGACTGAGCAGACAATGATAAATAACCCGCGATTAAGCTTGGTTTTGCAGCTCAACCCAAAGGTCATTAACAATAGTGCGATCGGCTGGTGTAAGTTCAGAGCGAGCATCATCTAGGCTCTTCTCAATACGCGCTTTCACTTCTGCCAAATCCTCAATGCCTTCTTCTTCACATGAAGCCACTGAAAGAGAGATATGACCACGTAAGTAACCACCCGCAAACAGTTCGTCGTCTGATGCGTTTTCAATACGAGCATCAATTACTTCAAGTAGTTTTTCTTCAAATTCGATAATCATAATATTCTCTTATTTCACAATAAACTGGCTAGCACACAGAGGTTCTACATCGTAGAAGTCGCGCAACGCTTCGGAAAGCATTTTGACTCTTGGTGGAAGACCAACTTCAAGGATACCCACCACTTCTTTGTGTACTTTATGCATAAAGGCCAAACGATCTGGCTCAAAATCGCCGTGTAGATTGTCACAGCTAACATTAAAAGGAAAGCCTGCACTGGTTGCAATGATCCATTCATACGCTTGCGGGCGGATTTCTACCTTTTCAAACTCAGCTTGAACCGCTTCTGTTCGGCCATCTGGCTCATACCAATAACCAAAATCTTCCAATAGACGGCGCTCAGGGCCCGCTACACACCAGTGCGCGATCTCGTGCAATGCAGAGGCATAGAACCCGCGAGCAAACACGATACGATGGTGAGGAACCTGTTCATCAGCTGGCAGATAAATAGGCTCATCTTCACCCAATTCCAGTTTAGTATTGAAGCTCTCGAAAAAGGTTTGGTTGAAGATATTGATGATGTCTGGGTATTGGTGCGTCATAGAATCAAATTAAAGTAAAAAGAACAGGCGCATTTTGCGTTTTTTTACGCGCTCGGTAAAGCCCTATTAGGGGTAATGACATTAGCAATATCGTTATCCTACAGGTGGACAATCGATTGCAGCATCCAGATTACACCACTTTTAGGTGAATGATTAGTTTAGCTAATCTGAAATGCTTATTCACGGTACAAATATTCATTCGTCAATCGCCAGTTTTACTACTACACTCGCGCTTCATTTTTATATCTCCAAGGCCTATAAGACTCCAATTTATAGACCTAAATAATAGAGCTACAGCAATGCTACTAAGTGTTTTGTATATCATTGGCATCACGGCAGAAGCCATGACCGGCGCTCTCAGTGCTGGTAAACAAAAAATGGATTGGTTTGGTGTAATGTTGGTTGCCAGCGCAACGGCTATTGGCGGTGGTACAGTGCGAGACATCTTGCTTGGTCACTACCCGTTAGGTTGGGTTGAGAACCCTGAGTTTCTCGCGATTACTTGTGTGGCTGGCGTTGTCACAACAGGCCTAGCTAAGTGGGTTATTAAACTTAAAGGCTTGTTCATTCGTCTAGATGCACTGGGTCTGATTGTATTCAGTATCATTGGTACTAAAGTGGCGATGAACATGGGCCTTCATCCAATGATCTGCATGGTATCAGCACTGGTTACTGGCGTATTTGGTGGTTTGCTGCGTGATCTTATCTGTCGCCAAACACCTCTGGTGCTGCATGAAGAGCTTTACGCTTCTATCGCACTGATTGCTTCAGGCTTATACCTAGGCTTACTTGAGTTTGGCATTAACGATGTAACCGCAACGATTGTTACGCTTGTAGTTGGCTACTTGCTGCGCATGGCAGCGGTAAGATTCAAGTGGCGCTTGCCTTCATTCCAGCTTGATCCTGAAAGCTCTGTGCATTAATAGCAAATACCACTAGAAAACAAAAAGGGTTGCTCCAACAGGAAGCAACCCTTTTTTTCATTCACTCAATCGTTAGATTTGAGGAGTATTCGTCGTTACGCCATGGTTCTGACCACGATGACGCAATAGGTGATCGAGTAGAACAATCGCTAGCATCGCTTCTGCAATTGGCACCGCACGAATACCAACACATGGATCGTGACGACCTTTAGTGATTAGCTGCGTCGCTTCACCATCTTTAGTGATAGTGTCACCCGGTACCGTAATGCTTGATGTTGGCTTAAGCGCAATGCTTGCCACAATATCTTGGCCAGTAGAGATACCACCTAAAATACCGCCAGCATGGTTGCTAGTGAAGCCTTCTGGCGTTAATGGATCACGGTGTTCGCTACCGCGTTGATTAACCACATCAAAGCCATCACCAATCTCAACACCTTTAACAGCGTTAATGCTCATCAGCGCGTGCGCGATATCGGCATCAAGACGATCAAAGATCGGCTCACCAAGGCCTACCGGCACTTTAGTCGCGACCACTTGAATCTTCGCACCGATCGAGTTGCCTTCTTTTAGTAGGTCGCGAATCAGTTGGTCAAATTCAGGCACTTTATCTGCATCAGGGCAGAAGAAAGCGTTGTTTTCAATCTCGTTCCAATCCACTTTATCAATTGAGATGTCACCCATTTGAGAAAGATAAGCTTGGATTTCAACACCAAATTCTTGTTTTAGGTATTTCTTCGCAATCGCACCAGCTGCAACACGCATTGCTGTTTCACGAGCTGAAGAGCGACCACCACCACGGTAATCACGCACACCGTACTTTTGATGGTACGTGTAATCAGCATGGCCTGGGCGGAATTTGTCTTTAATTTCGGAATAGTCTTTAGAGCGTTGGTCTGTATTTTCAATCAATAGACCAATAGAAGTACCCGTAGTTTGGCCTTCAAATACACCTGATAAAATCTTTACTTCATCCGCTTCACGGCGAGCCGTTGTATAACGAGAAGTACCAGGGCGACGACGATCCAAATCTTTTTGAAGGTCTGCTTCGGTAATTTCTAATCCTGGTGGGCACCCATCTACGATACATCCTAGTGCGATACCGTGACTTTCTCCGAACGTGGTCACGCGGAAATGTTGTCCGATACTGTTTCCTGCCATTACTTCCTCTAAATCAGCCATCAGCAGAAGGTTTGATTCTAAAACCCGCTGGTGAACAGCTTTACTTGTCTATTCTTCGTAAATTCATAGTGGCTTTATTACTAAATGATGTAAACCCCAAAAAAGGAACAATTTTAACTTTCTATTACATGAGCCGAACGAAATGAATAAGAGAAGGAAATAACTGGAGCTTTAAAAGAAGTGTTTTATGATGGATGAAATGCAAAAAACCCGACAACTCAGAGAGCTATCGGGTTTCTTTAAATAATGGCACGCCCTGAAGGATTCGAACCTTCGACCACATCCTTAGAAGGGACGTGCTCTATCCAGCTGAGCTAAGGGCGCGCTACAGGAAAGAATTATACGAATTCGAACCATGAAAGCAACGGCTTTATGTAACATTCTGATCTAAGTGAGTAAAAAAAGGGCAACAAACATATAAGTGTTGGAAAATAGAGCAAAGCAATCGTTTGCTTGATGGTAATCAAAAAGATTTTCTGGAATAATGCGCCAAAAACATCAGCCACTAACTTGAATATCAATACTAAGGAAATTCATGACTGCTCAAAATATTGATGGAAAGCTAATTTCTCAAACGGTTCGCTCCGAAGTTGCTGCGCGTGTAAAAGCTCGTACTGAAGCTGGATTACGCGCTCCGGGCCTAGCGGTTGTTTTAGTGGGTGAAGACCCTGCTTCTCAGGTTTACGTTGGTAGTAAGCGTAAAGCGTGTGAAGAAGTTGGCTTCGTATCTAAATCTTACGATTTGCCAGCCACTGCAACAGAAGATGAACTGTTAAACCTAGTAGACCAACTGAACCTAGATCCAGAGATCGACGGTATTCTGGTTCAACTGCCTCTACCTGCTGGCATCGATAGCACTCACGTTCTTGAGCGCATCACACCAGAAAAAGACGTTGATGGCTTCCACCCATACAATGTCGGCCGTTTGGCTCAGCGTATGCCTAAGCTTCGCTCTTGTACGCCAAAAGGTATCATCACCCTGCTTGACCGTTACAACATCGATTTACGTGGCAAACACGCAGTTGTTGTTGGTGCTTCAAACATCGTAGGTCGCCCAATGACCCTAGAACTGCTTCTAGCAGGTTGTACAACGACGACATGTCACCGTTTTACTAAAGACCTTGAAGGCCACGTACGTCAAGCAGACGTTGTTGTGGTTGCGGTAGGTAAGCCGAACTTCATTCCTGGTGCATGGATTAAGAAAGGTGCAGTTGTGGTCGATGTTGGTATCAACCGTTTAGATTCTGGCAAGCTAGTCGGTGACGTTGAATACGATGTCGCGAAAGAGAGCGCAAGCTTCATCACACCTGTACCGGGTGGTGTAGGTCCAATGACAGTAGCGAGCCTAATCGAGAACACAATGATCGCTTGTGAGCAATTTCACTCGAAGTAATCTGCGAACGACAAACCTGTCAACGACAGTATAAATAGAATTAGAAAGCCGCAGCGTGATATACGCTGCGGCTTTTTTAATAAAGAGCACTTACTACTTGTATGGAGTCTCGACTTTCTCGACCTGTTCTGAAGGTGGCAACAAACTGATGATCTCACACTCTGTCGATATCAGCTTTTCTAAATCAGCCCCTTGAGTAATTAAACGGAAGTCCCCGTCATTGATGACTCCAAGCAAAATCGCTTTAGGATAAAGCGCGTTAAACTCATTCAGATCAAATGCCTCTGTCAGCCCTGTACTCTTAATTTGGCTACCTTGTGCCATTAATGAGTTGAGCTTGGAGTAGGTCACGCCTTCCTCAAATAGACTTCGGTTGCCATCTCGACTCACTTGGTGTCTCTCGTGCTTGCTTTCTGGTGACTCAAGCTCAAAAACCTTATTGGCACCAAACTCGTCTTGATAATGCATGCTGACTAACGGGTTAGTTTGGCGATAAGGTGAGACAATCATCGCTCGACCTATCCCATCGAGCTCCAAATTGTTTTCCGCATGACTAGAAGCTGGGTTACCAAAGTAGACATTCAAGCTATCCATGCGCGCCAACCGAATGCTCTCCCAGTTGGTATCTGCAAGCACACTATTGATGTTATGAGTTGCGAGCACCTTGGCAAACTGTCTTGCGAAGTGGGTGGCACCGAAGAAGATAACCCCTTGCGCTTTCTCTTGAGTGACACCGAGCCTTCTCGCCCACCAGCTTGCAGTTAAACTCTGAATAACAACCGTGCCGATAATGACCAAGAACACCATAGGCACCAACAGGCCTGCGCCCTCGATCAATTGCTTCTCTTGAAGTTTGATCGCAAACAGAGAAGAAACCGCTGCCGCCACGATCCCGCGTGGTGCCATCCAACTTAAAAACCATTTATCTGCAGAACTAAGATCCGTGCCGATCCCGCTGATCCACACACTTAACGGGCGAGCAACCAGCATAACCACCGCTAATAACCCTATACCGCCCCAACCTATCGACAAAAACGCGCCTGAATCGAGCCGACTGGCTAACAAAATAAACAACGCCGAAATGAGCAGCACAGTCAGAGTTTCTTTGAATTCGATGATGTCTTCGATATCCAAGCCTTTCACATTGGCAAGCCAAATCCCCATGATGGTCACGGTTAACAAGCCCGACTCTTCACTCAGGTCATTAGAGAAGGAGAAGGCCGCCAACATTAATGTCAGCACTGCTACATTACGCAGATAGTGTGGCACCCAATGCCCTTGCAGCATCTTGGCAATCAAATGGCCACCGATGATCCCTAAGCCTAAACCAATAGCCAGAGTCAGCCCAAGCGCTGACAACACATGACCGGTAGGGTCAGCAGAAGAGACAATATATTCATAAACCAGAACGGCAAACAGAGCGCCAATGGGATCAATCACAATCCCTTCCCATCGTAAAATGCTGCCAAGAGAAGCTTTGGGCTGAATACTACGCAGCATGGGCACAATTACTGTCGGCCCCGTCACCACCACCAAGGCACCGAATAGCGCCGCTAATGGCCAACTAAAGTTAACAAAGTAGTAAGCACCGACCACAATACACGCCCATGTAATCAGCATGCCGACACTTACTAGATGAGTCACCATACGACCATGGCCTCTGATCTCCTTGAAGTTAAGAGTCAATGCGCCTTCAAACAGAATGATAGCAACACCTAGTGAAATTAGTGGGAATAGAACATCACCGAAAATAACATCTGGGTTAAGGACATTTAAGCCGGGACCCAATAACAGGCCGACGATAAGAAGAGGGAGAATAGCGGGAAGGCGCAAACGCCAGCCAAGCAACTGACAAGCTAAAGACAAGAGTCCAATTAACGCCAAAGAAGAAGTAATCGACAAATCCATTTATGCCCCTAAATAATTGGTGCCACACCCTGTGGTCCAAATCTGTTTACTGAAACAAGAAAGCCTACGTCATTAAACTATAGGCTCTCTTTTTCATACTAACCGAATATTATTGTGATTAATCAGTCACTTTACTATAGGGGAAATAAAGTGACTGACTCGTTCACTCGGTACTTATCATCTAGCTAGAGTGAAAGTACCACGCCAGCGATCGCTGCACTCATTAGGTTAGCAAACACACCTGCACAAATCGCTTTAAAGCCGTATTGTGAGATGAAAGAGCGACGCTCTGGTACCAAGCTACCTAGACCACCAATCAAAATCGCCATTGTTGAAATGTTAGCAAAGCCACACAGTGCGAAGGTAACGATCGCTTGTGAGTGCTCGCTTAGTACCTCTTTAGCATCCATTAACTGGATGAAAGCGACAAATTCGTTCACAACAATCTTGTTACCGATCAGTGAACCTGCCACAACAGCTTCAGACCACGGCACACCGATCAGCCATGCAACGGGTGCGAACACATAACCTAGGAGAAGTTCGAAGCTTAGGTTTACGCCAAACCAACCACCAACAATACCTAGCAAGCCATTCAGCATTGCAATCACACTGATAAAGGCAAGAAGTGTCGCACCCACCGCAACGGCAATACGAAGTCCAGACATAGCCCCATCTGCCATTGCCTCAACTACGTTTGTTGCTCGTGGAATTTCAACATCAGACTCAATGTTTTCTTGAACATCGTCAGCACTGCCAGGCACTAGGATTTTAGCCATTAACAGACCTGCCGGTGCAGACATAAATGCCGCGGCAATCAGGTAGTTTAGGTCTACACCTAGCGATGCATAACCAACAAGCGTGCCACCCGCTACAGACGCCAAACCACACACCATCACTGCGAACAGTTGCGAGTCCGTCATATGTTTCAAGTAAGGCTTAACCACCAATGGTGCTTCAATCATGCCAACGAAGATATTTGCAGTTGCAGACAGTGATTCAGCACGGCCTGTGCCCAAGAACTTCTGCAGCGCACCACCGATAAGGTTGATCACTTTTGGCATAAAGCCGATGTGGTACAAACCAGAGATAAGCGCCGAGAAAAAGATAATGATGCCCAGAACATTAATCGCGAAAACGAAACCGTTGTTCGTAAGGCCACCAAATAGGAAGTTAATCCCTTCTTGACCGTAGTTGATCAAGCTAGATACCGCACCTGTGGCTGCATTCAACGCTTCTTTACCCATTGGTACATACAGAACCAATAGCGCGAATGAGATTTGTAGTAAGAAAGCCAAAGAGACTGTTCTTAGTGGAATATTTTTTCTGTCCGTAGATAGTAACCAAGCGGCAACTAAAATAGTAATAATTCCAAGTAGCGAAGCCATGTGCGTCAACCTAAAAGTTGTAGTTAGGAAAGGCGACGCATTCTATAGAGGAAATCGTTTGCGGCAAGCGGCGGTTGTTAATGTGATGTTGGGGTAATCACCTTTGAGTAATGGTTTTAATTAAGTCATTGAATTTTAATAATTAACTTTGATTAAAAAGCACACTTTTTCCATATGGAAATTATATTTATAGATTTGGAAACAGTTAACGATGCAGTTCAACGCACGTTTTTAGGTTTTCATCCCAGTACGTCGGCGATCCAATATGATCTTTGATGAACTCAATCACCGCAGAAAGCTTCTTCGGCATGTTCTTTCGACTCGGATATACAGCATAGAACGGCATCAGCTGACTCGCTCTCCATTCCGGCAAAACTTGGATTAACTTGCCCGTTCTGAACTCTTCCTTCACTAAGTAAGTGGCTAAGTAAGCCACGCCCCACCCTGATACCGCAGCGTCTCGAACGGCCTCAGCTAAATCCACCGAGTAATCCCCAGCTACTTTTACACTGAGGTTCTCTTGCCCATTATCGAACGCCCACGACGTGTAGTCTCGCTCTCGGCTACGATAGATAAGGCAGTTGTGGTCAATCAGATCCGACGGTACGTGCGGTGTCCCGGCTTTAATCAGGTAATCAGGCGATGCGGCTACCACAAACTGACTATCTGCTAATCGCTGCGCAATGTACCCTTCAGGTAAGTCTTCGTTATTGGTGATCCAAAGATCCAGACGCTCTTCAATCATGTCCACTTTGTAATCGAACAGGTGGACTTCGATTCTCAACTGAGGATACAACTGCCTGAGCTCATCTATCGCAGGAATAATATGTAAGGTGCCAAATGACTGCGACAGCCCAACACGCAGTATTCCAGAGATATCGTCACGCTGGCTATCCATATCCATTTGAGCCGCTTTTACCGTGTTAAACAGTTGCTCACAGTGCTGATAGAAGACTTCCCCTGCTTCCGTTAGCGTGAGGCTACGTGTGGTGCGTTGTACCAATTTGATACCAATAGAGTCTTCAAGCAAAGCAACTTGTTTACTGATATGAGACACCGAGACGTTCAAGCTTTTCGCAGCACTAGTAAAGCCATCGTGCTTAATTAATGCATGGAATATCACCATCTGTGCAGCTCTATCTGTTAGCACAAGACCACCTTCTTAAAACTCTAAAATATAAAATCAAAAAGGACTCCGAAGAGTCCTTTAGTTCGTTCTGCCTATGGTAGGCCAAATGCCATCAAAGCAAGCTCTACCAATGAATATAATTAGGTCTACTAATCAAACTTGATTCTGTCTGCTAGATGACTAACAGCCAAAGCAAAGTAGTAAGAACGATTCCACTTCATTAACACATTGTAGTTATTGTAAACGAGGTAAGAACGGCCCGCTTCGTCATCTGGCATGATTAACCAAGCTTTAATGTCTTCATCAAGGTTTGGCAGTGGACGGTCGTCATAACGCTTAATACCCAGTTCAGACCACTCTTTTAGGTATTTCGCTTTGTCTTCAGAGCGTCCTTGTAAATCAATAGACACCGTTGACGGTACGTGAACCTGGCGGCCCCAAGTGTACTTATCATCCCAACCGGATTGGCTCAGATAATTCGCCGCCGAGGCAAATACATCTTCTTCCGTACCCCAGATATCTTTCTTACCATCGCCATTGCCATCAGCGGCATACGCTAAGAATGAGCTAGGCATAAACTGAGGTTGGCCCATAGCACCAGCCCAAGAGCCTTTCATCTCTTTCGGGGTGATATGTCCTTGGTCAAGAATAGTCAACGCCGCCATCGCTTCACTGCGGAAAAACGCTTCTCTGCGCCCTTCGTAAGCCATCGTAGTTAAAGCATCGATAACGCTGTAATTACCGGTGAATTTACCGAAATTACTCTCAACGCCCCATAAAGCGACAATGAATCGAGGCTGAACGCCATATTCATCACCAATGCGCTTTAAGGCTTTGTAATGCTTCTTATACAGTGATCTTGCTTGCTTCACTTTCCAATCTGGCACTGCTCGTGGAATGTACTCATCCAGAGTCAGTTTCTTTTCAGGTTGGTTTTTATCCGCTTTGACCGCTCTTGGCTTAAACGTCACACCATCAAAGGCTTCATCAATGATCGCTTCAGAAATGCCTTCTTCACGGCCTTGTTGCTTTAGTTTTTCTACATATTGCTCGAAACTCAGTTCTTGAGCCTGTACTGAACCAATGGTCAGGCTATTACCTAAAAGTAATGCCGACACCGCCAATATGCTTTTCGAAAATTTACTCAACGATCACTCCTCCCTGAATTGAGATAGTTATCACTCTTCGTCTTGATTGTTTTGCTGAGCTTTGCGCTCTTTGTACAGCTCAAGTTCGTTTACTGGTGGAGGCGGAACCTGCAAAAAGAAACCATCGGTGTTCAGTGATTCTCTCACTTTATCGATGTTCACTTGAGCCAGTTTGCGACCATCCATTTTAATTACCATTACAAAACTAGGTTTACCAAACATTTGCATCAATGCGTCAGGAACTTGTGAAAAATCATCCTTCTTAGGGATATAAAGGTATGTTCCTTCTTTCTTTGAGCTTTTATATATAGAACACAGCATGACAAACCTTTTTAATTGATTATGACTACAAAACTCTCACTTGCGAGATCAATAGTTTATGTTAGGGAAATATTGGGAACAAAACGTTCATTTGACAACAAGATTACTTGCTGTGCTTGGTCTGGGAATATAACATGATAAACCTAGTTTCAGGCAATGCCCTTTATTTTATTAATAAAGAAATTGTACCAATTCGCTATTGAGGTCCTGTAGTTTTTCGATGTCTAGTAATCCAGATCTAAAAGGTAGCAGCTTTACGCTATCTGTTTTGCACTTATCCGATGAGCAAGTCGAAAATGCAGTCTCTTTTCTTCAAGAGAAGGTAGACCAAGCACCCACTTTTTTTGCTGCCGCACCTGTGGTTATCAACATCAGCAAAGTGGCTGGCGATATCGACTTCGTAAAGCTAAAAGATGGTATCTCTCAAGCGGGGATGATTCCGGTTGGCGTCGCTGGCTGTTCTGACAAACGCATGCAGAACCTTGCTAGAGAGGCAGGCTTTGCGGTCATGACGGCAAGTAAATCACCATCGCAAGCACCTGCAAAAATAGCACCGATTAAAGTAATTAGAACCCCGATTCGTTCTGGGCAACAGGTATACGCAAAAGATGGCGACCTATTAATCCTAAGCCACGTAAGTGCAGGTGCGGAAGTAATTGCCGACGGCAGCATCCATATTCATGGTACATTGCGCGGCCGTGCGATTGCCGGTGCAAGTGGTCAAACTGAAGCAAAAATAATTTGTAATGATTTACAAGCCGAGCTGGTTTCTATTGCAGGAAATTACTGGCTCAGCGATCAAATTGAAAGCGAGTACTGGCAGAAGAAAACCATGTTCAGTATGGCAAACGATGTATTACACGTTGACGTCCTCGCAATATAAGAGAAATAAAAGGAAAAAATAATGGCACGCATTATCGTTGTAACGTCAGGTAAAGGCGGGGTAGGCAAAACGACCTCTAGTGCAGCTATTGCCTCAGGTCTGGCTTTAAAAGGGAAGAAAACCGCAGTTATCGACTTTGATATCGGTCTGCGTAACCTTGATTTAATTATGGGTTGTGAGCGTCGTGTTGTTTACGATTTCGTTAACGTTATCAATGGTGAAGCAACGCTTAACCAAGCGATGATCAAAGACAAGCGCACAGACAACCTATTTATTCTTCCAGCTTCTCAAACACGTGATAAAGATGCACTGACTAAAGATGGTGTTCGTCGCGTATTTGATGAACTGGATGAGATGGGCTTTGACTTCATCATCTGTGATTCACCTGCGGGTATCGAACAAGGCGCTCTAATGGCGTTGTACTTTGCTGATGAAGCGATTGTAACAACTAACCCAGAAGTCTCTTCTGTACGCGACTCAGACCGTATTCTAGGCATTCTTGACTCTAAATCTCGTCGTTCAGAAGAGGGCTTAGAGCCAGTGAAAACTCACCTTCTACTGACTCGCTACAACCCTGCTCGTGTAAATCAAGGCGAGATGCTAAGCGTACAAGATGTAGAAGAGATTCTGCACATTTCGCTGCTGGGTGTAATCCCAGAAAGCCAAGCGGTACTGAACGCATCGAACAAGGGTGTTCCAGTGATCTTTGACGAAGCAACCGATGCAGGTATGGCTTACAATGATACTGTAGAGCGACTGCTAGGTAGCCAAGTTGACTTCCGCTTCTTAACGGAACAGAAGAAAGGCATCTTCAAACGACTGTTCGGGGGCTAATACACAATGTCATTACTAGAGTTTTTCAGACCACAGAAGAAGACCACTGCAAACCTAGCCAAAGAGCGTTTGCAAATCATTGTTGCAGAACGACGCAGCCATGACGACCCAGCGCCGTCTTACCTGCCGCAACTAAAAGAAGACATCTTGAAGTGTATTGCTAAGTACGTAGAAGTAGACCCATCAATGGTTGACCTTACGTTCGAACACAAAGATGACGATATCTCAGTATTAGAGCTGAACGTTAAGCTGCCTGAAGACGATAAGTAATCATTACTATCTCGTCAGCAGATTAAATAAAAAAGAGAGCCTAGGCTCTCTTTTTTGTGTCTGCGTTTTGTTCTTAAACAATCTGGCTACTTGATTTCTTTATTCAGCCTCTCGCCAACCAGATCTAAACGCCAACCTTGCATCACATCCGGAAGTTTTTCTGGATTACGATCGTGTTTCCAAACCCAGCTCAACATTTGGTTTAGCTGTTTCTTCGATGCCAAAAATTCAGTTGTTAGGCCACTGTGTTGCGAAGCGGTTTTCACTTCATCTTTCAACACTTTAAATACTTGTTTATAGCCCGGGTAGTCCATTAGACGTTCAACTGGTGCTGGGTACTCTTCTTCTGGCGTGTGTTCCGCCAACTTAACGATTGAGCTGATCTTAGCGCCATGACGACGTACAGAGCGGAAATCAAAACCTTCTTCTTCCATACGCTTCGGATTCTTAATCGCAAAACGCGCGACAGCCCAAAGATCTTGTTCTTTAAAGATAAAGTTCAGTGCCAGATCGCGCTTAATCGCTTCTTTCAAACGCCATGTTGCAAGTGGTCTCAAGATAGCAAGTTGCTGTGGCTTAAGTTGCCATGCACCTTTGATATCAAGGTAAGCCGTATCTGGGTTTACTTTACGGATACGCTTCGCCACCTGTAGCTCAGACTCTTGTTGCGCCGCTTCCCACCAGCCCGCTTCCATCACTTTCTCAAGAAGCTTATTGTACATAGGCATTAAGTAATGAACGTCTGCTGCCGCGTAGTCGAGCTGCTTTTGAGAAAGCGGACGCGCCAGCCAATCAGTGCGAGATTCACTCTTATCCAAATCCACACCAACAAACTCTGAAACCAAAGCAGCAAAGCCCGTTGATAAGCCATGCCCTAAGAACGCCGCCATGATTTGAGTATCGACCATTGGGGTTGGTGTACAATCAAATGCGTTCTGGAATACTTCTAAATCTTCACCGCATGCGTGTAGCACTTTCAGTACTGAAGCGTCTTTCAATAGCCCAACGAACGGTGTCATTTCATCAAGAGCAATAGGGTCAATCAGAGACAGCGTTTCGCCGTCAAATAACTGAATCAAGCCTAATTGAGGGTAATAGGTTCTTGTACGAACAAACTCCGTATCAAGCATAACGACATCGGCTTCACGTGCTTGTTGGCAAACTCGCTCAAGGTCTTTCAATTGGGTAATGATTTGATAATCCACAAAAACTCTCACTGGTTTCTATTTGATCGCCGGATACAAAAATGCCGACATTAACTGTCGGCATTCTAACACCATTTTACCATGCCCGCTTAGATTAAGCGTTTCAATGATTTCAGGCGAAACTGTGCTTGTTACTCACTTGCGCGTTTAGCAAGCTCAGCATCGTTCTCTTCACGTAGTACGCGACGTAAGATCTTACCTACGTTGGTCTTTGGAAGATCTTCTCTAAACTCAACCAGTTTAGGCACTTTGTAACCTGTTAGGTGTTCACGACAGTGCGCGATAATGTCTTCTTTGGTTAGGCTAGGATCACGCTTAACCACGTAGATCTTAACCAGTTCACCAGACACTTCGTGAGGTTGGCCAATCGCTGCTACTTCTAGCACTTGGCCATGCAGTGCAACGACATCTTCAATCTCATTCGGATAAACGTTAAAGCCAGACACTAGAATCATGTCTTTCTTACGGTCAACGATGTGCAGTAAGCCTTCGTCATCAAACTTAACGATGTCACCCGTCGATAACCAACCGTCTTGGTCAATCACTTCTTTGGTCGCTTCTGGACGTTGCCAGTAACCTTGCATCACTTGAGGACCACGAACTTGCAGCTCACCTACTTGGTCATTCGCAACCACGTTACCTTCATCGTCAATGATACGAACATCGGTTGACGGTACCGGTAAACCGATAGCACCCGTGTAATCTTTTAGGTCATATGGGTTACCTGTTACCAGCGGTGAACACTCGGTTAAACCATAACCTTCTAACAGGTGGATACCTGTCACTTTCTTCCATTGTTCAGCAACAGCGCGTTGAACCGCCATACCACCACCAACAGATAGGCGTAGGTTACTGAAGTCTAATTCATGGAAGTCTTCGTTATTTACTAACGCATTAAACAGTGTGTTTACACCGGTAATTGCGGTAAACGGAACCTTTTGCAGCTCTTTGATGAAGCCAGGAATATCACGAGGGTTAGTGATAAGAAGGTTACGACCACCCATTTCTACGAACAGCAAGCAGTTTACTGTCAGTGCAAATACGTGATATAGCGGCAATGCTGTTACCACTAACTCTCGGCCTTCATGCAGAACCGGACCATACGCCCCTTTCGCTTGAAGTACGTTCGCGATCATATTGCGATGCGTTAGGATTGCACCCTTCGCAACACCCGTAGTACCACCAGTGTACTGAAGGAATGCAATATCATCCCCAGTCATAAATGGTTTTACATACTGAAGGCGACGACCTTTATGCAGCGCTTTTCTGAACGAGATAGCACCCGGTAGATCATACTTAGGCACCATACCTTTCACGTATTTCACGACGAAATCGACAATAGTACCTTTTGCACGAGGTAGCATTTGACCAAGACTAGTCAGTACTACGTGCTTCACAGGAGTGTTGTCGACCACTTTCTCAAGCGTACTCGCGAAATTCGAAACGATAACAATCGCCTTTGCACCTGAATCGTTCAGTTGGTGCTCTAGCTCACGAGGTGTGTACAGTGGGTTGACGTTCACTGCAATCATACCAGCGCGCAATACACCAAAGAGTGCAATTGGGTATTGCAGCAAGTTTGGCATCATCAGTGCAACGCGATCGCCCTTCTTGAGCTTCAAATCATTCTGCAGGTAAGCAGCAAAAGCACGGCTGCGCTCTTCAAGCTTACGGAATGTCATGACTGAGCCCATGTTCTCAAAAGCAGGTTGGTCTGCGTATTTCTGTACAGACTGCTCGAACATTTCGATAAGAGATGGGTATTGATCTGGGTTGATCGTTTCTGGTACGTCACTTGGATAACGTGAAAGCCAAGGTTTATCCACTATGTTACTCCTCGTTTATCAGCTGACGACTGCTTCGCCGCTTTTATCATTACGGTATTACAGCACAGCTTTAGTGCATGAGCACTAAAAGGCTCAAACACTTGTTTAAATTTTGTTAACTAAACCAAGAATTAGCTCTGAAACTAGCTCTGGGCTCTCTAAATGACAGTGATGTCCGCCGGGAACAGTCTCGATTTTTAGAGGACTATGGGCTGATTTGTAGCGATTATGCTGCAAATGTCTAAATCCATCATTGCCTAATATTATGAGTTGAGGGCATTCAATAGCCGCCATAATCGCTTCTGCGTGCGCCTGTGACATTCGGTATAACGAGTCACATTTTAGATTAGGGTCGCATCGCCATTGCCAGGAGTCGTCTAACTCGGCAATCCCTCGCTCTACAATAGGAGCAATGAGTTCTGCATTGATTTGATTGGCGTGTGCTCTCAGCTTAATAGCATCCTCTAGGCTTGCTAGAGGGCGTGAAGGCTTTCTCCGCTGTCGAAGACGACTGAGTACCCCATCTCTTAGACGAGAGACCGTTTCTTGGGGAGCTTCAGAAAGAGGTCCGTGACCTTCAATTTGAATTAATCCTGACACCTTTTCAGGAAAGGCGGCACTATAGCAACTTGCTATCAATGCACCAAGTGAATGTCCTACTAGTACCAGTCTGTTTGACGATAATTTAGTCACAAGTTGATGTAAATCATCTATATAGTCATGAAATGGGTAATAACTTCCCGGCTTGTGCGAGGACAAACCGTGACCAAAGAGGTCAATCGCAATCAGATGACAGTCAGGGAGTCTGGTTTGTAGGTTGGTAATCACAGAAGAAAAACTCGCAGAGTTATCTAACCACCCATGAATAAAAACGACCGTCGTGACGGTCGTTTCTGGGTTACCTATCTGTTGTGTGGCAAGCGTCCCGCTCGCAAGGGAATATGATTTATCAATCATCAAGCTTTAGTAACCTCTAATCCTTGCTTGGTGTAGCAATCAACATCTAATAACTAGCGTTAATTACTCGACATCCTGTATAACTCTGCCTTGTCTTGGCATTGTTTGAAAACTGCGGCAATGTAAGCTTCTGCACGAATAGTAGGTTGGTCCGAAATCGTTAACAACGACACGCTCCGTAATGTTCCACAGACGTTGGTTATCTACCTTCATCACCGGGAAGGTGTAAGGGTACTCACCGATTTTGCCATCTTCACTACCGTCTGATTGACCAACTAGCGTAATCAAACGACCTTCAGCAAAGCTTAACGGCTCAACGTATCCTTCAATATAACCAACAAAGCGCCCACTCGGCTCTGCATCGAGATCTGGCTTACCATTGCTTGAAATTGGCATGTTAGCAACTTCAATTCGAGTTCTGTCTTTTTGGTTGGTCACTTTAGAAATCACGCCACCTAACCGAACACTTTTAGCGTCTGGTAATTGGTCAACCCATTGTTGGTAGTCGCTGATAACAGGCTCTGATTTTGCTTCGAGTTCACTAGGTAATGATGAACACCCTGCTAGCACCAAGATACCAAGAGAAAAGGCAATTAAGCGTATTTTAGATAAGTAATTAGACATGGTTCTGGTCCTTAAACAGGCATTAATAAATCGCTTCAGATGTAAATATCGACACCGATAAGCTTTGCAAGTTCTTCTTTTTTCGCCTGGTTCATTACATCCATGTATTCTTCCATAGCCTTACGTCCTCGGCCTTCTGGAAGATCATACTGGATTTGAGCCTTGTGTAGCTCAGACTCTTTGACTTGACGAATAGAATGAGAGACAGCATTGGCTACTTTGGTTGGTTGCCCAACCGCAGTGCTAGCATCAGATTTTTTTGCCTGCTCCTTCTTTTTAACTCGATTCGGCTTAGACGTATTGCCTATCGATGAAGGAGGTAAGTTATTAATTGATACCATGACTAAATATCTGCCCTCTCAAATCTAAATAATACGCATTTAGATCTAATTTGCATCAGAACCTTGTAAAAAATTACTCGCGACCTGGTAGCTTCTTCCACGTCACTTTATCACGCAGATATACTGGCTCAGATTCTTCAGCTGGCACGGCTTTGCCTTCTGCATAAGCAAATTGAGCCAGGAACGCCATATCTTGAGCTTCTGGGAATAGCACTTCACACGCTTTGGTGTTGATCGCTAGTGTATCCATATGCTCTGCGTAAGCTTCCCAACCGGTACCCACTTTTGCCCATGTTTCTGAGTCTGCTTCAAGCTGCGCAGCCAATTCACTTGGCGGTGTTACACATTCAGCATCAACCGCAGTCCAACGACCGTCTTGTTCACGGCTGTAGCGAGCCCAGTACACTTCACTCATACGCGCATCAATCGCTGTCGCAACATGAGTTTCACCAAATTTACGGTAGCTGCCTTGCGCCATTGCAGCCAGTGTAGAGACACCGATCATTGGTAAATCCGCACCAAAAGCCAAGCCTTGAGCAATACCAATACCAATACGTACACCCGTGAAACTGCCTGGACCTTGACCAAACGCGATAGCATCAATATCGGTTAAAGCGACATTCGCTTCTTTCAGTACTTCATCAACCATAGGTAGAATTTTTTTCGTATGGTCTCGAGGTGCCTCTTCGCTGCGAGCGAACACCTGGTCACCAATTACTAATGCAACTGAACAGTTTTCAGTTGCGGTATCTACTGCAAGAATTTTCGCGCTCATTTGTGTCTCAAATATTCGTTATCTAATCTAAAAATAATGGCTAAACTCAACAATGCCAGTTACTCGGCAGCGGTTGAATGGTCTTTAGCTAAGAATTCTTTAATGACCCCTAAGTCACGAGTACGAGGGATAGGCGGTAAACTCGCCAAAAAGATGCCACCGTAATCGCGAGTCACCAATCGGTTATCGCAAATAATCAAAGCACCATTGTCACGCTTATCACGTATCAATCGGCCCACACCTTGTTTCAAGGTAATCACGGCATCTGGCAATTGTACCTGTGCAAAAGGGTCGCCCCCTTTTAACTTACAGTCCTCAATGCGAGCCTTAAGTAAAGGGTCATCAGGGGCTGTAAAGGGCAATTTATCGATGATAACACAGCTTAATGCATCGCCCCTAACATCTATACCCTCCCAGAAAGCGCCTGTTGCCACCAGCAAGGCATTGCCCAACTCCATAAACTCGGCCAAGGTTTTTTGCTTGCTTGTCTCACCTTGCAATAGCACCGGCACAGTCAAGGTTTCACGGAATCGCTCCCCTAACTCTTTCATCATGCTGTGTGAAGTGCACAAGAAGAAACAACGACCTTGGTTTTGCTCAATCACAGGAGTCAGCATACGAACCAGCTTATCGGCTAAGCCCGGGCTGTTCGGTTCTGGAAGATAACGAGGCACACACAAACGCGCTTGATTCGGATAATCGAATGGGCTCGGCAGTGAAAACTGAGCCGAGGGCTTTAAACCTAGTCGTGAAGTGAAGTGGTCGAAGTCGTCCGATACCGCCAAGGTTGCTGAGGTAAACACCCAAGCGCCCGGCTTCAGCTCAATCTGCTCGTGAAATTTGTCAGCCACTGAAAGCGGCGTAATGTGCAAAGCAAAGTGGCGCGGTGTTGTGTCATACCAATAGGAGTAACCCGTAATCGACACATCGCATACACGCTCAATACGTGACTTAATCATGTTGGCACGATCGAAAGCGGTATCCAATAGTTGGCTTCGCCCGAGTGCTAATTTCAATACATCTACAGCCAGTTGCAATGCGTCTTGCAAGCGAACTAACTCTCTAGCGATCGACTCTGATTTTAGCGCCTCGCGCCAGTTGCCACGAAAACCGGTATCGCCCAGCACGATTCTTAAATCAGATGAGGACTGAACGAGCCTGTCACCGACCTTTTGCAGTTGGCGCATATCTTTCGCTTCGGTGCGATAGCCAATTTCAATGTCTTTGGCAAGTTCGTGCATTTGTCGACTTGATACAGACTGGCCAAAATATTGGCTAGCAATGTCGGGAAGTTGATGCGCCTCATCGAAGATAAATACATCTGCCTCTGGGATGAGCTCACCGAATCCGGTCTCTTTAATCGCGAGATCGGCTAGGAAAAGGTGATGGTTCACTACGACCACATCGGAATCCATCGCTTTTTTACGCGCTTTCAATACAAAGCAATCGGTATAACTTGGACACTCTTTGCCCAAGCAATTGTCGTTGGTCGAGGTAATCGTTGGGATTACAGGGCTATCTTCCGCAATATCATCGCAATCACCCAAATCACCGGTTTGCGTGGATGACGACCAGCTACGAACTTTGACTAACTGAGCAAGCAGCGTTGGATCCGTATGAGTGCCATGACTTTCGATCATTTGGCGGCTCAACCTATCCAAACACAAATAGTTTGAACGCCCCTTGAGCAGCGCAACTTGACCATGAAAACCAAGGGCATCAGTCATTAAAGGCAGATCACGGTGGAACAGCTGTTCTTGAAGGTTTTTAGACCCCGTACTAATGATGGTTTTCTTACCACTAAGCAGTGCCGGCACCAGATAAGCAAATGTCTTACCGGTACCCGTCCCTCCTTCAACTACCAATTGGCTCTGTTGCTGAATGGCCTGTGAAACTGCTTCAGCCATGTCTAACTGAGCTTGTCTTGGTTGAAAGCCCGGGATTGCTTTACCCAATGCGCCATCAGCAGAAAACGTTTTAGATATCATAGAGTACGAAGTTTAGAAAAAGTGAAGGCGAATTATGGCAGGTTTAGTGAGCCGGCGCGAATCAAGAATGACTTCGCACCGGAGGTGTCTGGGTTATTTCAAACTACCAAGAGAACAGAAATGAAAATCGAGATTGCTGTTTTAGCTTAAAGGTTAATTGCTTATTTTCGATTGAGATAACGAGATAGCCAAGGAGCGCCTTCAAATTCATTATCATTTGGCTGTATAGCTTTTACTACATCGCTTAGCGAGGTTTTGCTTTCCCACATTTCATCGAGAACATTTCCATCTAGCTCTGCGCTGCCAGCCAATGAACTCACGCGTTTGCAGTACAGTTTTTTTGCTAGTAACTCTTTATCCATAAGTATCACCTCTATTTTTGGCCAAGGCGAAAATGCCTCGGTTGAAGTTCAAATGCGTACTACGGTCAAAACTTTAAAAATGAAGCTTCTGCCTGTTTTTCTATCTGAAAACTGATATTTCGATATCAAACAATTTATCAAAGCGATAAATGAGCAGCAGAATTTGTTGAAACCAACTTGATAATAGATTAATTATAACGGTGATATTGCGGCTCAGTTCACCGTTCGACGGCCTGTATTTAATTTGAAGAATAAAAAATATTTCATGGAAGTAAGATGCAAATGGAAAGAAAAACATTACTAACACATTGTACTGATGCCCCAGGCCTCATCTCAAAAATCACCAACATTTGTTACAAACACCAACTCAATATTGTTCACAACAACGAGTTTGTGGATAACACTAGTGGTCACTTCTTTATGCGCACTGAGCTTGAAGGGTATTTCAATGATGAAACCTTTCTAGCAGACCTAGATCAAGCCCTGCCAGAAAACGCGAAACGCAAGCTAGTCGACTCTTCTCGCAAGCGTATTGTTATTCTCGTTACAAAAGAAGCACACTGTCTTGGCGATATTCTGATGAAGAACTTCGATGGCAGTTTAGACGTGGAAATCGCGGCGGTTGTCGGTAACTACGACATTCTACAGAGCCTAACCGAGCGTTTTGATATCCCTTATCATCATGTTTCACACGAAGGTCTGAACCGTGAAGAGCATGAGCAAAAAATGCTAGAAGTGATTGACCAATACGAGGCTGATTACCTTGTTTTGGCTAAATACATGCGAGTGCTTACTCCGGGATTTGTTGAAAAGTACAACCACAAGATCATCAATATTCACCACAGCTTCTTGCCAGCATTCATCGGAGCGAAACCCTATCAACAAGCGTACGAGCGCGGTGTAAAGATCATTGGTGCAACGGCGCACTTCGTGACGAACGATTTGGATGAAGGGCCAATCATTAAGCAAGACGTCATCCCTGTCGATCACAACTTCAATGCGAAAGACATGGCGCAAGCGGGTCGTGACGTAGAGAAGAATGTTCTAAGTAAAGCGCTAAACAAAGTCATCAACGACCATGTTTTTGTTTACGGCAACAAGACTGTGATTCTGTAGGTTCGACACCTTTTAGAACCCAATAAAAAACGCGTAAGAGGATTTCCCCATTACGCGTTTTTTGTATCTGGTTATCGAGTCCGTTGTTAGAGGTTCCCGACTACGCTCCTTCGTCGCTATCGGGAATGACGGTGTTCTCTTGCTAGTAAAAACGATGACTCAGAAGAGATACAGTCAAACCGAATGATAGTAAGGCACAACCACTGCACACATCCGCGCTCTATCTGAAAATTTTAATATCAAATCAAGCGTTCACTACAATTGGTAGACCAACACATTCACTAACCGACAGCCTCGTCATTCCGGCGAGCCAATTCGAGCTCTGGCACTCTTTCTTGTTAACTCAGACTAAACCTGCTCTGACTCAACAATCTTCTTCAACGAATGTGGGTGCAGCTTGATACAGATCCCTTGATGCTTGAATGCAACGGTTGGGTTGTTTAAACGCTCACCCTCACCTTTCGGGCTAGACAGTTTGATCTTAACACCTTGCTCAGTCAGCGTTTCAAAGTTAGCAGCGAATTGCGGGTAAGTATCTTTCAGATCCGCTAAGTACTCATCAGCCGTTTGAGCGTGAGACGGAATTACGAACTCAACGTGTTCCCAATCTTGGCTCGGATAAATCTTACCTTCTGCGGGGTATGGCAACTCTAAACACTCAATGCTCCAGCCACGGCTTTGTAGAGGTTCATCAAAAGCGAACACAACAATTGGACGACCATTGATCATCGCTTGTGAAATGGTTGAGCCGTATTCAGACCATGCTTGATGCGCAGCTTTCGCCAATTCCGTTTCATTGATTCTTAGCGCGATATGATCCGCCTGAGCAAAACTCAAATCTAAACCCAGTACGTTACCTAGGTTCTCAATCTTCGCCATAAACGTATCAAGGCGGGCGATCATCTGTTGTGGTTCTAATTCGGCTTGCTTGAGGCTCATCGTCATTGTCTGTGTTCTCCAAATATTGGCTGCATGGTATCAGTTTTGCCTTGTTCAACAAGCGCTGCGTATACAAAAAGACAGCCGATAAGCACGTTGGCTCACATTCCTAAATACACAAACGCTGCATGGCGAAAATTGATTGTCAAAAACCCCTCAGGAAATGTTAATTTTCTATCAATTCGACCTATAAGAAACCGCACAAAATTGGTATGATTGCTGCCATTTTTGTGAACTTAAACAGTGTCTGTTGTTCATTTCGGCATTAAATCGTTAACTAGACGCATAATTAACCAAATTTGATGACCTCGAGATAACGGCCACTCTTATCATCCTTGAATTGAAGGAAACGCGTGTGAATATCCAAGCACTTATTAATGACAAAGTATCTCAGGCTCTAGAAGCCGCTGGCGCACCTGCAGGCTCTCCTGCTGCTGTTCGCCAATCTGCAAAACCACAATTTGGTGACTACCAAGCAAACGGCGTAATGGGCGTTGCTAAGCGACTAGGCACTAACCCGCGAGAATTTGCTCAGAAAGTATTGGACGTTCTAAACCTAGACGGTATCGCTTCTAAAGTTGAGATCGCAGGTCCAGGTTTCCTTAACATCTTCCTAGATGAAGCTTTCCTAGCAAAACAAGCGGACGCAGCACTTGCTGACTCTCGCCTTGGTGTTGCGGCAGCTGAAGCACAAACCATTGTTGCTGACTACTCAGCGCCAAACGTTGCAAAAGAAATGCACGTTGGTCACCTGCGTTCAACCATCATCGGTGATGCCGTTGTTCGTACACTGGAATTCCTAGGCCACAAAGTTATCCGTGCTAACCACATCGGTGACTGGGGTACTCAATTCGGTATGCTTATCGCAAACCTTGAGCGCGTTCAGGCTGAATCAGGTGAAGTTTCAATGGAACTTGCTGACCTTGAAGGCTTCTACCGTGAATCTAAAAAGCTATACGACGAAGACGAAGAGTTCGCAGTTAAGGCACGTGGCTACGTAGTGAAACTGCAAAGCGGCGACGAGTTCTGTGCAGAGATGTGGAAGAAGCTTGTTGACGTAACAATGATTCAAAACCAACGCAACTACGATCGTCTAAACGTATCACTAACGCGTGATGACGTAATGGGCGAAAGCATGTACAACCACATGCTTCCAGGCATCGTTGCTGATCTTAAAGAGCAAGGCCTTGCTAAAGAAGACGACGGCGCACAAGTTGTGTTCCTAGACGAATACAAAAACAAAGATGGCGACCCAATGGGTGTTATCATCCAGAAGCGCGATGGCGGTTTCCTTTACACTACAACTGATATTGCTTGTGCAAAATACCGTTTTGAAGAGCTAGGCGCAGACCGCGTTCTTTACTTCATCGACTCTCGTCAGCACCAACACCTAATGCAAGCTTGGACTATCGTTCGCAAAGCAGGTTACATCCCAGAATCTGTTTCTCTTGAGCACCACGCGTTCGGCATGATGCTAGGTAAAGACGGTAAGCCATTCAAGACTCGTGCAGGCGGTACGGTTCGTCTAGCTGACCTTCTTGATGAAGCAGAAGTTCGTGCAGCACAACTGATCGAATCTAAGAACCCAGAACTAGCAGAAGACGAGAAGAAAGCGATCGCTAACACAGTTGCAATGGCAGCGGTTAAGTACGCAGACCTTTCTAAGCACCGTACGACTGACTACGTGTTCGATTGGGATAACATGCTTGCGTTCGAAGGTAATACAGCACCTTACATGCAATACGCATACACTCGTGTAGCTTCTGTATTTGCGAAAGCTGGCGTTTCTATGGACTCTCTTGAAGGTGAAATCAAAATCACTGAAGAGAAAGAGAAAGCACTTATCGCGAAACTTCTACAGTTTGAAGAAGCGGTTCAATCTGTTGCTCGTGAAGGTCAACCACACATCATGTGTAGCTACCTATTCGAACTAGCAGGTCAGTTCTCTAGCTTCTACGAAGCATGCCCTATCCTAGTAGCAGAAGACGAAGCTGTTAAACAGAGCCGTCTGAAGCTTGCTGCACTAACAGCGAAGACAATCAAACAAGGTCTGTCGCTTCTAGGCATCGAGACTCTAGAACGCATGTAAGCGATTCGAGATTCGAGATTCGAGATTCGAGATTCGAGATAATTAGAAAGGTTGACGTGAAAGCGTCAACCTTTTGTTTTATTGGGAGGTTATATTTACCTAGCTATCGAGCTGCCCGCTACCCTTCTCCTCCACCGTCATTCCCTACAGCGAGGTACGAACGTGATAGGGAATCTGCTTATTGAGGTCGTAAGCGCTAGCCACATTCTCTTTCCAACCTTATACTCAACTAAAACAATTAATTGGAAAGATCATGAGCTTCGAACTTCATCCTCAATTGGCAAAAGACACCACAGTTATTGGCGAATTCCCGCTTAGCCTTGCACTGCTGCACAAAGACAACGCTGTGCCTTGGGTTATCCTGGTCCCAAAACGTGCCAACCTAAAAGAGCTGCATCACTTACCAATGAAAGAGCAACAGCAGTTCTTACATGAATCTCAAGCAGTAAGCCAAGCACTAGAAGCTACGTTCCAACCGGATAAGCTCAACCTAGGCGCACTAGGTAACATGGTGCCACAACTACACATCCACCATATCGCACGTTTCAAAGATGATGTGGCGTGGCCTGGCCCAGTGTGGGGCAACACCACAGGTGAACAGCGTAGTGAAGAAGAGCAAGCCGCTATCCTAACTCGTATTCAAAATGTGCTGTCACTAAGCTCTATCTTTAAGAAAGCTTAACGTTCTGACATAGGTGATACCTAACCTCTTGGTATCACCATTATTACCAATGTGTAATAATAATTCACAAAAACACCCCATTGTCACAACACAGACTCCCACGTATACTCTCTTGCACACAACATAGAGAGAGCATCATGAAACAAACCTTCAACTTATTTCGTCATATCAGCTGGATCGCCATCATCTGTTCTATGCTTGCTTCCCTACTCTTATTCTTCATGGGAGCAACCAAGACTTACTCTGCTTTTGCGATCTTCATGCTCAATCAGGTACCACCAGAATCGCTCGCACACTTAGACACAACAGATATCGCGATCTCGTACTTGATTAAGTCTCTGGATACATTCTTGATTGCTTTTGTACTCTTCATCTTTTCTCACGGTGTATTCACTTTATTCATCTCGGATAAAAGTAATGCCGCGAAAAGTGACCAACAAATCAATAAAAGCAAAGTACTGAGTTGGATAAAAACACCCAACATTGGCCACCTGAAAAACATTTTGGCTGAAGTAATTATCATCATTCTCTTCGTGAAGTTTTTGGAACTTGTACTTGTCAATTTTGACAGCATTGGATGGGATATATTGGTTCTTCCAGTATCCATACTGTTGCTGAGTATCGGCCTTAAAGTTCTTGGGTTAGGTGAAACCAAAGAGTCTTAAGTCGACAAACACAAACAAAAAACCGCAGCTCATAAGCTGCGGTTTTTTATTAGATATTGACCAAACTACATCATCACATTCAGCGACAGACCATCTTGTTTGCTGATGGTGTAGCGAACACGTGTTGTATGACCATGTTTGTTGGTGTCGACCAAGCGAGATACTTTGCCTTTCTTGACCCACACGCTCAACATCGCATCCACGCCGTCTTCACTCATACCAAATTTCGCTGCAATCTCTTTACGCGCTGCGACACGTTGGCTGTCAATGTACTGATGAAGTTCAGTTAAAATCATACGACTTGCACCTCTAATGCTTTTTGCTTGCTGCCAACTTTCTTAAATACACGGTAGGTAATCACAAAGCCACCAGCAATCGCGACCATCCACACAGCACTAGTCACAGGGTGTGCTGCAAAGTTTGCCGCTTGGTAGTAGAAAGTTGCACCAAAGTAGCCAAGCGCCATTGTCCAAACTGCAATAAAGCGTGCAAACATTTGACCAAATTCACGAACGTAAGCACCCATTGCAGCCACACAAGGTGTGTACAGCAAGATAAGGATTAAGTAAGCAAACGCAGCGTGACCAGAAACAAATTTGTCTTTCAGGTTACCAAAGATAGACGAGTCAACCTCTTGCTCTTCGGCAACTGCACCGGAATCGCTTAAGTCACCCACTTCAATACCTAGAGGATCCGAGTAGCTCAGACCAGCTAGATTCTCAGGGATCGTCATCACCGCTTCTTCTAAGCTCGCCGCTAAGTCAAACTGAGCCGCTTCTTCATCAGAAGGCGTTGTATAAAGGCTGTTCAACGTACCAACTACCGCTTCTTTTGCGAAAATACCAGTAATGATACCTACCGTTGCTGGCCAATTTTCTTCTGTAATACCAATTGGTTGGAACACAGGAGTCACAACTTGCGCTGCCTTAGAAAGTACTGAATTTTCGCTGTCTTCGTTGCCGAAACTGCCGTCCATACCCAGAGAGTTCAAGAAGCTTAAGATTGCTACCACAACCACAATCGTTTTACCTGCACCAAGCACGAAACGCTTCAGTTTCTGCCACGTTTTCAGCATCACGTTTTGTACAGTTGGCAGCTCGTAGTCTGGCATTTCCATTACTAAACTGTCGCTGCTACCTGGGTAGATAGTGTTTTTAAGGAACAGGCCAGTAAATACAGAAGCTAGAATACCCATGATGTACAGAGCAAATACTACGTTTTGGCCCGCACCAGGGAAGAACGCCGCAGCAAATAGTGCGTATACCGGTAGACGAGCACCACATGACATAAATGGCGCCATGGATGCAGCCAGTTTACGCTCACGCTCTTGGTCAAGTGTACGAGTTGCCATGATTGACGGTACGTTACAGCCAAAACCAAGAACTAACGGTACAAACGCCTTACCAGGTAGACCAATCTTTTGCATCACTTTATCAAGTACAAACGCAGCACGAGCCATGTAGCCTGAACTTTCAAGTACGGCTAAGAACAAGTAAAGCGCCGCGATAACAGGAATAAAGGTTGCAACAGTTTGAATACCACCACCGATACCATCTGCAAGAATAGTAACCAGCCAAACTGGTAGGTGTCCGTCTAATAAATGGTGTCCACCATCGACCAATATTGCACCAACACCAATATCAAAGAAGTCGATGAACGCACTACCGATATTGATAGAGAACATGAACATTAGGTACATAATGACGAAGAAGAAAGGGATACCGACCCATTTATTCAGAATGAATTGGTCAGCTTTCTCTGTGAAGTTACGACTTAGTTTGCCTTCACTGCGGCGAACACGCTTACACAGGTCATGTAAGAAGGTGTACTTCGCGTCTGCTACCGCAAGGTCGATATCAAACTCGGCGCCAAGACGCACACTGTCAATTTGAGTACGTGTTTGAGGAGATAAACCGTTTAGCACCAAGTAATCATTTTCTAGAGCACGAATCGCAAGCGCTCGGTGAGAAACATCAGCATCATCAAAATGTGATTCAACAGAAGGAATAAGTGCTTCTAATGCTTCGTCATAGTTAATAGAGATAGGATCAAGGCTAACACCTTGAACAAGAAGCTTATGTAGGCGCTCTTTGAAACGAGCCACTTGACCTTTATCGTTCGCAGACAAGCTAAGAACCGGGCAACCTAGCTCTTTCTCTAGCGCTTTCAGGTTAATCACCTGACGCTCACGCTTTAATACATCCATTTTGTTCAATACAACGATCATTGGGCGACCCAACTCTCGCAATTGCAATGTCATGTATAAGCTTCTTTCTAAGCAACTTGCATCAACAACATTAATGATCACGTCAGCAGGGTGAGTCAGAACAGCTCGCGACGCGATAGACTCATCAATACTATTTGCATCATTACCACTATCTAGTGCGTAGATACCAGGTAAGTCAGTTAGCTGAAATTGGTCACCCGCATGTGAATAGACACCCGTTTTCTTTTCTACGGTTACGCCTACCCAGTTACCAACATGCTGCTTCGCACCGGTTAGTGCATTGAATAACGTTGTTTTACCACTATTCGGGTTACCAACGGTAAGAACTTGATAATCCATTTAGATAACCTCGATTTGTTCTGCGATGCTTTCACGAATGGCGATAGAGACTCCTCTCACCTCCACTTGAAGCGGATCCCCCATCGGCGCGCGACGGATTAGTGTAACTTCAGTGTTTGGCAACATACCCATGACCATTAGCTTTTTTCTAACTTCTGGTGTTAAGCCGGTTAAGGCAACTATAGAAGCCGCTTTTCCTTGCTCTAGTTGTGAGAGTTTCATAAATACCCAATTCGTGATTGATAATGAGAAAGATTGTTATTAACAACATAATACACATACATGACCACAATTCTATTGTGTGAAATCAATGTTTTCGAAAATATATACTCGTAAGTTTCGTTAAAAACGTTTACGTCAAAACCGTCACTTTCAACAACTAGTGAGAACCACCTCACTAGTACACCACAAGCAAAAACATACAAAACCATTAAATATCAACAACTTATGAAAATGTCGCTTTTCTCATAGCCTTCTGTCGTTAATTTTATAAGTAAAATAAGTCACTAATCGTATAGTTACTCCATCGAAGAGAAACTCCTTCTCTTTAATTTAATTCCAGAGGTGATGTGGCTTGCCATATCACTCCGGCAGCAAGCGAAGGTGTCATTGGCACCCGTGGTATAGTCCCCCCGGCTATACCACGATATTTTTTTTCTTATCTTGTTTAATCCCTGCAAAACAATCTTCAAAAATCTACCCTAAATATCTCGTATCTCGTATCTCGTATCTCGTATCTCGTATCTCGTATCTCGTATCTCGTAGAAACATAAAAAAAGCCCCAACACGAACGTCGAGGCTTCAATAAAACTATCTGTCATTAGCGTAAGACTGGCTGGTTCAAATTGTTCGCTCTAGTCTTCACTATTTTCAGCGAACTTAGATGGAGACATACCAAAGTGATGTTTGAACCTTTGGCTGAAATAAGACGGGTCATTAAAGCCAGAGTCAAAAGCAACGTCTGATATCTTCTCTCCGGCAAGTAACCGCTCACACGCATGCTCCAAGCGAACTTCATTCAGGTGCTCTTTAAAGGTCTTGTCATAAGCCATCTTAAATCGCCTTTGTAAGCTTCTCTCTGACATGAATAGATACTTAGCAGCAGTCGCAGTACCAAACTCAGCATCAGCGTAGTGTTCACTAACAAGCTGAGACACTCGGTTCTTCCATTCTTGCTCTGCACTGAGCTTTAACTGTTCAGGTGAGGTATTAGCGAGCTTGATAGTCTCAATCTGCTCTATTGTATTGGTTTCGAGATTATCTAATACCTGATAGTCAATTGGCCAAGTAAGCTGCACCTTATTCTGAGATTCCGACACAAAAGCATTGAGCTCTCCTCCACTCTGATTCACTAGCAGTGGTAACTTTTCTATATTTAAGTCGGTCGACTTCCCACTATTGTCACTAATGCTAGAGGTTAATTTAGGGAAAGGCATACCATGGTCTAAAATCGTCACGACTAGGTGCTCTTTTAGCTCTTCGACCGTAACCATCATGCTCTGCGACTTAAAGTTGCGCTTGATGATGCTCGCGATCAGGCTATTGAAGATAATATCGAGATTAAAATACAGTAAAGATACATGTCTGTGTTTCGTCTCTACTTTTATTTCTAGCTCAATACCGGCTTTAGCTAAGTCTTCTTGCCACGCCTTAAGCACCGACTCCAAGATTAAGATCATATCGTAACCAACCGCACCACCATCCTGTCGGCTATTACTCAATTGTGCCAAACCATTCTTTAACGCAAGAATCGGTGATTTACCTTGTTCATCATTCCAATTAGGGAGCATGGCTGCAACTTGGTTAACCTCTGAGGACAGTTCATCGGCGGTATGAGACACGAGCGCATTCTTAACCGATAACTGCTTCTTAAGCTGCTGATTAGTCGCCAGTAATATCCGGCTTTGGTGTCTCAACTGATCGGTTTTTAAAGCAACTTGCGCCTTTAGGTGTCGGTTGGCAAAGGTGACATAACGCGAACGCCAAAAAACCAAGATAGTGACAACACAGATGAGCAAAATCAGAGAACTTGCTGCCGCCCAGTTACTGAGGTACCAAGGTTCGGCTATTGAGAAGCTTTGATTGGTGGACACAAAACGGTAGTGAGAATCCTTAACGGGCTTAACCTCAAGAGTGTAATCGCCGGGCAACAAGTGATCGAGGGTTAACAAGCCCCCTTCAAATTCGCTCCAAGATTCATCACCATTGAGCCTATATTCCATCGCAGGTGCAAACGTAGCAGGCAAAATACCGAGCTTGAACCCAATCGACGAGCCATAAGGTATCTCAGCTAAGTCAGCTGCCTTGCCACCAAGAGACACGGTCTTTTGATTTACACTTATTTTGCTCAGTAAGGCGCGGCTATGCGGCGTAGTCGACACCAATAACTCATTAGCTAACGCGCTCACAACCCCATACTTAGAACCCAATACTAGCCTTGAGGATTGGCTCTGCTCACTGTAGAAGAGCTCACATGCGCCCGCCGCGAGTTCATTGGTGATCAAACCAAAAGGTGAACCGATATGCTTATGAAGCTGTCCGTCTAACCCATAATAGCTAAGCCCTTTTGAAGAGCCTAACCAAACACCATTTTCATCGCTGATTAAACAGCTAGGGCTGATGTTCTCTTCAACAAGAGGAATCTCATCAATGACTAGACGATCGTAAGGGATCCGATAGACACCATAGCTGCTCGCAAACCATTGAGAACCATCGCTGGCTTTTTCTATATCAACGACCTTGCCAAATCGCTCACTGGAACGACTAAAGCTAATTCGCTTATCAACAAAGGAATAAAAACCATGGTCTGTACCGATATAGACACTACCTTGTAAGCCTATATTTAGGTCAGTGATTTTTGCGGGTAGAAATTTGTCTACGAGCCAATCCATTCCATAACTTGTCAGCGCCATGTTATCTATCGACATGGAATAGAGACTCTGCCCAGAGGTCATCCAAAGTGTGTTGTCACCTTGAAGTGCCATGTTCTCAATATGAACACCTTCAATAGCTCTTGGTAGATTCAGAGCTTCGCGCTCCAATGTCTTGGTGTTGAAGCTAACGATACCCTCTTCAGTCGCTAACCAAATAGATGAACCAAAAACTTGAAAGTCTCGGACCGGTTTAGGATATACACGATTAGGCCGCTCTTCAGCCTCAGAATCAACAAGATAGAGACCCATCGAAGAAGCTACCCAAGAAAGGTGGTCACTGATTGGCTTAACTTTATTGATCACAACACTGCTAGAGTGCATGCCCATACCGGTTAAAGGCGTTCTTGAGAATGTCTTACTAAACAAAGAGAAATACCGGATACCATTGTTGGTCGCGACCCACATACCACCAGCATGGTCGTTAATTAATGAGTAAATCTTCTCACCCGGTAATGAAAAGTCTTGGTTGGAGGCTTGTTCAAAACGAATGGTTTCTCCAGTAATAAAGTTATAGCTAATCAGGCCATGTTCAGTGCCAACCCAATATTGATCGGTTGTTTCAGCAAGAGAGAGAACATGCGAACCACTGATCTTGGTCTCTTTCTCTGAATTTGCCAAATCGACAATCACCACACCATTTAGTGTACCAATCAGTAATTCGCGTCTGGCCTTTGAAAAGTAGATCGTCTCTATATAGTGTTTATCTGATGCGGCCACATGGGTAAATTCTTGATTCTCAGAAAGGTAGGCACCCGAGCTGGTTGCCAGTACCCATTTGGATAGCACCCACTCCGCATCATTGATCGTAATGTCGCTGCTGTTGTTGTATCGATACAGCTTGAGGAGCGAGTAAGTATTAAACTCCAATGACTGGGTGTTGTAGGTGTAGAAGTTGTTGCCGTCCGTCACCCAGATATAGTCAGCCGATGCACCAATATTCGTGATCTCTGCACCAGGGCTCAAACTAAAGGCTAACTCGTTACCTATCCCTGGAGTATGTCGATACACCTCATTATCAAAGAACGTCCAAAACTCATCGTCCAAAAAGGCGACGCGCTCCGATGAAAACTGCAATAGGCTGCCTTTGCGTGGCAGTAGAGCTCGCCCATCATAAAAAAGAACTTTCCCATGCACATCATGAATCCAAAGCCCACCACCGGCGCCTAGATAGAGATTTTTAGCTGCAAGAAAGTTCCCTTGCGCTTGGACAGGCAAAGGATAAAAAACAGACGGTGATGTATTTACCGCGATAGCGCTAAATGAAATGCTCATTAATATGAACATTCGGAAGACAATTCGATACAACTTCTAATCCTGAACAGCAACAACGTATGAAGTTTCAGTCGTCACAATGTCTTGTCATTGCTCAACCAGAAACTGAGTTTTTTTGTGCTTATTATTATCTTTCCATTTTAGCGGAAATTAACCAAGGAGAAAGAAGGTTTGCTATTTGTTGAGAGGTTTTATCTTAGCGGTCACGAAAATGCCGCAAAAAGCGGCATTATTCATAAAATATCGAGAGCAAAGTGAAGTGAAAGATACTTTCTATGAATTACTTTGCGTTTAAGCAGCTTGTGTAACTATCGGTAAGTTGCTGAAGAAAATCGAAATAACTTCCGCTCTTCACTTCAACACTAGAACCAACAGGGTCTAGTTGACCTTGCTTAGCGTTACTTCCACGAGTCACAGATTCAATCACTGCAGGCGTAAACTGAGGCTCAGAAAATACACACTGAACATTCTCGCGCACGATCGTTTTCTTAATCGCGATCAGGCTTTTTGCACCCGGTTTACGATCCGGGCTTACGGTGAAATGACCTAAGTTATTCAAGCCAAACTCTTCTTCGTAATAGCCATATGCGTCATGGAAAACGTAGTAGCCTTTGTCTTTTACTGGCGCCAGTTGCTCACGAATCGACTGTTTTTTCTCTTCCAATGCAATCAAGAATGAATCTAGGTTCTCTTGATACGCCATTGCGTTGTCTGGGTCAGTTTCAATTAGCTTGTCTGAAATGTATTTCGCAGCAACTTCAACCTGATCAATCCCCAACCAAAAATGCGGGTCGTGGCTGCCGTGGTGATGGCCTTCGTGCGCGTCATGGTCATGCTCATCGTGTCCATAAGCGCGTAAGTTGATGCCAGGGATTTTAGCGATTTCGATAACGTTATCGTTCGACTCAATCACCTTGGTCAGAAACGCTTCTAAGTCAGGACCAAACCAAACAACCATATCTGCACTATGAACTTTTTTGACATCTGATGGTTTGAGCGCATAATCGTGCGGCGAAGCATTGCTGTTCATCAACACATCCGGTTCACTAACACCTTGCGTTAGTTCTGTCACAATCATTTGAATTGGTTTGAAGCTTGTTAGAATAGTATTGGCACTTGCAACACTTGGCGCTAAAAGCAAAGTAGCAAGTATAAAAGATGAACGTGACATAATTCCTCGATAATAGAAAAGTAGCTTAGGCTTGAGGTAAATGTTACATTATAACATTGGCGAATTGCAAATGAGTTCTATTCATGGATAACTTAATCCAACTCGATTCCGTGAGCGTCGAGTTTGACGGTCGAAAAGTACTAGACAATATCTCCCTAAATCTAGAACGCGGCAGAATCACGACCCTAATTGGGCCTAATGGTGCAGGTAAATCGACCTTAGTTAAGGTTCTACTTGGCCTTCAGCACAAATATTCAGGGAAGATCACCAAATCAAAAAAATTAAAAATTGGTTATGTTCCCCAGAAACTAAAGCTGAACGACTCTCTACCACTTAATGTAGAACGTTTTCTTAAGCTCACCGGTAAATTCAGCAAACAAGAGATCTTAGAAGCATTAAAACTCGTTGGTGCTGAGCATCTAATTAAGAGCAACATGCATCAATTGTCTGGTGGTGAAAACCAACGCGTACTGATTGCTCGCTCTTTGTTGAAGAGACCCGATCTACTTGTTCTTGACGAACCTGCACAAGGCGTTGATGTACAAGGTCAAATTGATCTATACGAACTGATTGACTCTATTCGCCATCGCTTTGGTTGCGCTGTATTTATGGTGTCACATGACTTACATTTGGTGATGGCAAAAACAGATGACGTGATCTGTCTACACCACCACATCTGTTGTTCAGGTGCGCCTGCAGATATCAAACATCATCCTTCTTACATCGCCCTATTCGGTACCGCGGTGCAAGAGAGCTTGGCGTTCTACCATCACCAACATGACCACCATCACCATGACTTAGCAGGTCAGCCTGTATCTGGAGATGTACATGACTGCTCTAACCATAAACACGGACATCACCACTAATGCTTGAGTTTCTTTTACCTTCTATTCTCGCTGGCCTAGGCATTGCGCTTATTGCAGGTCCACTCGGGTCGTTCGTGGTGTGGCGTAAGATGGCGTACTTTGGTGACACATTGGCTCACGCATCGTTAATGGGTTTAGCGCTTGGTTTCCTATTCAATATTAATCTTTATTTCGCGCTGCTGATCTGCTGCTTGATGTTGGCAGTACTCCTAGTAACACTCCAAAAACAAAAGCTTGTGGCCACCGACACCCTACTCGGCATTCTTGCACACAGTGCGCTATCACTAGGCTTAGTCGCAGTTAGCTTTCTCGATAATGTTCGTGTCGACCTGATGAGCTACCTATTTGGTGATCTGCTTGCCGTTTCACCGACAGATTTAATGTTCATTTATGCAGGTGCGGCTGTCATTGGACTGGTGTTAACTATCTTTTGGCGACCGCTGTTATCGACAACGGTGAACGAAGATCTTGCAGCAGTTGATGGTATCAACATTGATTTAATGCGTCTGATTCTAATGCTACTGGTCGGCATCGTGATTGCAGTTGGTATGAAGTTTGTTGGTGCGTTAATCATGACATCATTATTGATTATCCCTGCAGCAACAGCAAGAAAGTACTCAAGTACACCTGAGCAGATGGCATTATTTGCTTCAATTATTGGCTCAATCGCAGTATGTGGCGGGCTGAGCCTATCTTGGTTCTACGACACACCAGCAGGCCCATCTGTTGTGATTAGTGCTGCTGCGATGTTTATGTTGTCTCAGATGGTTAAGAGCCGAGCTTAACGTTACGATCTCGCATCTACAAAACAATACAAAAAAGGCTTGGTCATCGACCAAGCCTTTCTATTATTTATCGCTTAAAGCGCTGATTACCAACCAGTAATCTCGCGTAGGCCTTTACCGATGTCAGCAAGAGACTTAACTGTCTTAACGCCTGCTGCTTCTAGTGCTGCAAATTTGTCTTCAGCAGTACCTTTACCGCCAGAGATGATTGCACCAGCGTGGCCCATACGTTTACCTGGAGGAGCAGTAACACCTGCGATGTAAGAAACAACCGGCTTAGTTACGTTCTCTTTGATGAACGCTGCCGCTTCTTCTTCCGCAGTACCACCGATCTCACCAATCATTACGATTGCTTCTGTCTGAGGGTCTTCTTGGAACAGTTTTAGGATATCGATGAAGTTTGAACCAGGGATTGGGTCACCACCGATACCAACACATGTAGACTGACCGAAGCCTTCGTCTGTTGTTTGTTTAACTGCTTCGTAAGTAAGAGTACCTGAACGAGATACGATACCTACTTTACCTTTCTTGTGGATATGACCAGGCATGATACCAATCTTACACTCGTCTGGAGTGATAAGACCTGGACAGTTAGGACCGATCATGCGAACGCCAGTTTCTTCTAGCTTCACTTTAACGTCGATCATATCTGTCGTTGGGATACCTTCAGTGATCGTTACGATCAGTTCGATACCTGCGTCGATCGCTTCAAGAATTGCATCTTTACAGAAAGGTGCTGGTACGTAGATAACCGTTGCTGTTGCGCCAGTTACTTCTACTGCTTCACGTACTGTGTTGAATACTGGAAGACCAAGGTGAGTTTGACCACCTTTACCAGGAGATACACCACCAACCATTTGCGTACCGTATGCGATAGCTTGCTCTGAGTGGAATGTACCTTGACCGCCAGTGAAACCCTGACAGATTACTTTAGTGTCTTTGTTAATTAATACAGACATTATTTCGCCTCCGCAGCAGCAACAACTTTCTGAGCAGCATCTGTTAGAGATTCAGCTGCAATGATATCAACATCAGAATTAGCAAGTACTTCGCGACCTAGGTCTGCGTTTGTACCTTCTAGACGAACAACAACAGGTACTGTTACGCCTACTTCTTTAACCGCACCGATAATACCTTCAGCGATCATGTCACAACGAACGATGCCACCGAAGATGTTTACTAGTACTGCGCTAACATTGTCATCAGAAAGGATAATCTTGAATGCTTCAGCTACACGCTCTTTAGTTGCGCCGCCACCTACATCAAGGAAGTTTGCTGGTTTGCCGCCGTGTAGGTTAACGATATCCATCGTACCCATTGCTAGACCCGCACCGTTAACCATACAGCCAACGTTACCATCTAGTGCTACGTAGTTTAGTTCCCACTGTGCTGCGTGTGCTTCGCGCTCATCTTCTTGAGATGGATCGTGCATTTCACGTAGCTTAGGCTGACGGTACATCGCGTTTGAGTCGATGTTGATCTTGCCATCTAGACAAAGAAGGTTGCCTTCGCCAGTAATTACTAGTGGGTTGATTTCCAGTAGAGCTAGGTCGTACTGAGCGAACATTTCACCAAGACCCATGAAGATCTTAACGAACTGTTTGATTTGATCGCCAACTAGACCAAGTTTGAACGCCAGTTCACGGCCTTGGTAAGCTTGAGGACCTACTAGAGGATCGATCGCAGATTGGTGAATCAACTCTGGAGTTTCTTCAGCGATTTTCTCGATGTCCACACCGCCTTCAGTTGACGCCATGAATACAATTTTACGAGTTGCGCGGTCAACAACAGCGCCTAGGTAAAGTTCGTTAGCGATGTTAGACGCTTCTTCAACTAGGATCTTCGTTACAGGCTGACCATTTGCGTCTGTTTGGTAAGTCACTAGGTTTTTACCTAGCCACTTTTGTGCAAACTCTTTAACGCCTTCTTTTGTGTCGTGTAGCTCTACGCCGCCCGCTTTACCACGGCCACCAGCGTGTACTTGACACTTAACAACTTTTTTCTCAGTTGAGATACGACCAGCAGCCTCGAAAGCTTCTTGTGCTGTATCACATGCGAAGCCTTCTGGTACAGGCAAACCGAATTCTGCAAACAGCTGTTTGGCTTGGTATTCATGCAAATTCATTTTGATATTCCGTTTATTTTCCCTTAAGGGATTATTATTTCCATAACGACACAGTTACCTGTGTTACGTCTGTAGGGTCTTCTCAAATCAACTGCCGTCCATTTTGTAATGGCTTAACAGCTCAAGTGAAGGCCAGGTGTTGAGCAGCCTAGCCTTTGAAACTTTTAACGTCTAGCTAACTGGAGTAACTAGACGTTTTAGCGATACTAAACGTCTAATAGCAGACGCGCAGGATCTTCTAGAAGCTCTTTGATGGTCACTAGGAAGCCAACTGATTCACGGCCATCGATTAGACGGTGGTCGTAAGAAAGCGCTAGGTACATCATTGGTAGAATTTCTACTTTGCCGTCAACAGCCATTGGACGCTCTTGGATTTTGTGCATACCCAGGATTGCCGCTTGAGGCGGGTTGATGATTGGCGTAGACATTAGAGAGCCAAATACACCACCGTTTGTGATAGTGAAGTTACCACCCATTAGCTCATCAACAGTTAGCTTGCCGTCACGGCCTTTGATCGCTAGCTCTTTGATGCCTTTTTCGATGTCAGCAAAACCTAGTGTGTCACAGTCTTTTAGTACTGGAGTCACTAGACCACGTGGCGTAGATACCGCCATGCTGATGTCGAAGTAGTTGTGGTAAACGATATCATCACCGTCGATAGATGCGTTTACTTCTGGGTAACGCTTAAGCGCTTCAGTTACCGCTTTCACGTAGAAAGACATGAAACCAAGACGCGTGTCGTGACGCTTCTCGAATTGGTCTTTGTACTGCTTACGAAGGTCCATGATTGGCTTCATGTTTACTTCGTTGAAAGTCGTCAGCATTGCTGTGCTGTTCTTCGCTTCTAGAAGACGGTTTGCAACTGTCTTACGTAGGCGAGTCATAGGCACGCGCTTCTGGCTACGAGCCGCCGCTGGCGCTTCAACCGCTGGTGCAGCTGCTGCCGGTGCCGCTTTCGCTGCCGCTAGGTGTGCGTCGATGTCTTCACGAGTAATACGACCACCAACACCAGTGCCTTTAACGTCAGCTGGTTGTAGGTTGTGCTCAGCTAGTAGGCGGCGTACAGCTGGGCTTAGTGCGTCGTTGCTCTCTTCTGTTAGCGCCGCTTTGTGACGCTTATCAGGAGATGCTTCTGTTTCTTCTGTTGTATCAGTCGTTGGCTCACCTGCAACCGCGCCAGGCTTCAACTTAGCAATAAGCTGCTTAGAAAGTACCGTAGCACCTTCGTCTTCAATAATCGCTTCCAGAACACCCGCTTCAGGAGCTGGTACTTCTAGAACTACTTTGTCTGTTTCGATATCTACAATGACTTCATCACGTGCAACCGCTTCGCCTGGTTTTTTGTGCCAAGTAGCAACTGTTGCATCAGCCACAGATTCAGGTAAATCTGGAACCAGAATTTCAATTGTCATGTCTGTATTTTCCTTTTACTTCTAGTTCTTTGGTAGGGTCAGAGCGTCATCTACTAACGCTTTTTGTTGTTTCAAGTGTACCGACATATAGCCTACAGCTGGTGATGCTGATGCAGGACGACCTGCGTATTGAATATCAGCGCCTACTGGGATAGCAGCTCGGAAGTTATGTTGGCTGCTGTACCAAGCACCTTGGTTCTGAGGCTCTTCTTGACACCAAACGTAATCAACGACATTTGTGTATTGTGCAATTGCAGCGCGAACATCCTCGTAAGGGAATGGGTATAGCTGCTCAATACGAACAATAGCAACGTCGTCTTGCTCGTTCTTACGTCTTTGGTCAAGTAGGTCGAAGTAAACCTTACCTGAGCAGAATACGACGCGTTTTACGTTCTCAGGAGCGATATCGTCAATCTCTGCGATAGCTGGTTGGAACGTACCGTCTGCTAGGTCTTCTAGAGAAGACGTACACAGCGGGTGACGAAGCAATGACTTAGGTGACATTACAATCAGTGGACGACGCATTGGTCGAACAACCTGACGGCGAATCATGTGGTAAACCTGTGCTGGTGTTGAAGGAACAACAACCTGCATATTTTGTTCAGCACATAATTGAAGGTAACGCTCAAGACGTGCAGAAGAGTGCTCTGGACCTTGCCCTTCATAACCGTGAGGAAGCAGCATAGTTAGGCCACATAGACGTGCCCACTTTTGCTCACCTGACGAAATAAATTGGTCAATAACAACTTGTGCACCGTTTGCGAAGTCACCAAATTGTGCTTCCCAAAGGGTTAGACCGCTTGGCTCTGCTGTTGCATAGCCATACTCGAACGCTAGCACTGCTTCTTCAGACAATACCGAGTCAAATACTTGGAATGGGCCCTGCTTATCATGAATATTCGCAAGAGGAACATACGTGCTTGCGTCTGATTGGTTGTGTAGTACTGAGTGACGGTGGAAGAAAGTACCACGGCCTGAATCTTGGCCAGAGATACGAATACGCTTGCCATCGTCAACAAGTGTTGCGTAAGCCAGAGTTTCAGCCATACCCCAATCGACTTGTTTCTCACCATTCACCATGGCAGTACGATCGTTGTACAGTTTATTGACTCGGCTTTGTAGCTTGTGGCTTTCTGGATATTGACAGATCTTAGTACCAAGCTCTTTTAGACGCTCGATATCAACTTTGTTATCCCAGTCGATATTCCAGTCGTGACCTAGGTAAGGAGACCAGTCTACTGAGTGAAGTGCCATTGGGCGCCACTCTTTAACCACAACTTCACCGTGATCAAGTGCATCACGATATTCGTTAACCAGTTGAGTTGCTGTATCAATACCAAACTCACCGCGCTCCATTAGCACATCAGCATACAGCTTACGTGGTGTTGGGTGCTTCTTGATTTTTTGGTACATCAAAGGCTGTGTTGCATTCGGCTCATCGGCTTCGTTGTGACCGTGGCGACGGTAACAAACTAGGTCGATAACGACATCACGTTTGAAGGTATTACGGTAATCCAGCGCTAAGCGAGCAACAAAAGCAACCGCTTCAGGATCATCAGCATTAACGTGGAAAATCGGAGCCTGTACCATCTTAGCGATATCAGTACAGTACATCGTAGAACGCGTGTCGCGAGGGTTAGATGTTGTAAAACCAACTTGGTTGTTTACAACGATGCGAACCGTACCACCTACACAGAAACCACGAGCTTGAGACATGTTAAACGTCTCTTGCACAACACCTTGACCAGCAATTGCTGAGTCACCGTGAATCGTGATTGGCAGTACACGGCTACCATCAGTATCGCCTAGGCGATCTTGACGTGCACGTACTGAACCGATAACCACTGGGTTTACGATTTCTAAGTGTGATGGGTTAAATGCTAGTGCTAAGTGAACGTTACCGCCCGGTGTCGCGAAATCCGCAGAGAAACCTTGGTGGTATTTCACATCACCAGTACCCCACGTTTCATCGTGTTTACCCGCGAATTCGTCAAACAGGTCTTGCGGCTTTTTACCAAGCACGTTAACCAGCATGTTTAGACGACCACGGTGAGCCATACCAACAACGACTTCACGCATACCTTGTCCACCAGCATGACGAATGATCTCTTTCGTCATTGGGATAAGCGCATCACCACCTTCCAACGAGAAGCGTTTCGCGCCTGGGAATTTCGCACCAAGGTAGCGCTCAAGACCTTCAGCAGCCGTTAGCTCTTCTAGGAAAGCTTGCTTTTCTTCTTTGTTGAAAGAGGGTTGACCAGACACAGACTCTAAACGTTGTTGAATCCAACGTTTTTGCTCTGTATTAGTCATGTGCATGTATTCAGCACCAATCGAACCACAGTACGTTTGCTTTAGAGATTTGTGTAAATCTTTAAGCACCATCGTCTCTTGGCCAATCGCGTAAGAGCCGACGTTAAACGTCTCATTGAGGTCTTCTTCGGTAAGAGTGTGGAAAGAAGGGTCCAGTTCATCAACTGTCGCTCTCTTCCATAAACCTAGGGGGTCTAGATTTGCTGCTTGATGCCCTCGGAATCGATAAGCATTAATCAGTTGCAGAACTTTTACTTGTTTCGCATCGACATCTGGATCACTAACTTGGACACTGTAATGCTTTGTTTCTTGAGCGAGTCGACGGAAGTATTCACGAACACGAGAGTGTGGTTGTTCCACCGCTTCTGAAGCTTGCACAGGCAATTCTTCAAAAACACTTCTCCATTCGTCACTTACCGAATCGGGGTCACTTAGATACAGTTCATAGAGTTCTTCTACGTACGTTGCATTGGCGCCAGCCAAGTGTGAAGACTCGAGCCATGCCTTCATCACGCCGTTGTGCATATTTTCCCTTAACCAGTAGTTTTCACGTTTGCTGCGGTCTATGCCGAGCTATTAAAAGGCCGCCCCAAAACTTCTAGGGCGGCAATTTTTTTTATAACTTAAACCGAACGATTCACTAACATGGTCTTGATGTGACCAATCGCTTTCGTCGGATTTAATCCCTTAGGACAAACACTTACACAATTCATGATGCCATGGCAACGAAAAACGCTAAATGCATCATCAAGATCAGACAAACGTTCATCTGTCGCAGTATCTCGGCTATCAATTAGCCAACGGTACGCGGCAAGTAGGCCTGCTGGTCCGATGAACTTGTCAGGGTTCCACCAGAACGATGGGCATGACGTTGTACAACATGCACACATGATACATTCGTACAGTCCATCTAAATGAGCACGCTCATCAGGGCTTTGTAAGTTTTCACGTGCCGGTGGTGGTGTATTGCCATCAGACACTAAGAATGGTTTTACTTTTTCGTAGTTATCGTAGAACTGAGTCATGTCGACAATCAGGTCACGAACAACTGGTAAGCCAGGCAGCGGGCGAATCACGATCTTATCGCCTTTCAAAGCAGATAGAGGCGTGATACACGCTAGACCGTTTTTACCATTCATGTTCAGACCATCCGAACCACATACACCTTCACGGCATGAGCGGCGGAAAGCGATCGTTGGATCTTGTTCTTTCAATAGAATAAGCGCATCCAGAAGCATCATGTCTGAACCTTCATCCACCTCTAGGGTGTATTCCTTCATGTAAGGCTTTTGGTCGACATCTGGATTGTAACGGTATAAAGAGAAATTCAGTTTCATGGTCATGTCTCCTTAGTACGTACGTGCTTTTGGCGGGAACGCTTCACGATGGATAGGTTCCATGTTTACGTTACGCTTAGTCATGCTTTCTGACTCAGGATTGTAAAGCGTGTGGCATAGCCATTGCTCATCATCACGATCAGGGAAGTCAAAACGAGCATGTGCACCACGGCTTTCTGTGCGGTAGTTTGCCGCCACAGCTGTCGCGTAAGCTGTTTCCATTAGGTTTTCAAGCTCTAGACACTCAATACGCTGCGTGTTGAACTCAGTAGACTTATCTGAAAGGTGTGCATTCTTCAGACGCTCACGAATCGCTTTAAGCTCTTCTAGGCCGTCAGCCATTGCTTGACCTTCACGGAATACAGAGAAGTTGTTCTGCATACATTGCTGTAGATCTTTACGGATTTGCGCTGGATCTTCGCCGTCTGTGCTGTTTTCCCAACGGTTGTAGCGCTCTAGAGAACGAGCGATATCTTCTTCCGTTGCCGGTTTCGCATCAGCTTGCTTCTTCAGAGTCTCACCTAGGTGCAGACCTGTCGCACGACCGAATACAACCAAATCAAGCAGTGAGTTACCACCTAGACGGTTAGCACCGTGTACTGATACTGAAGCAATCTCACCACAAGCAAATAGACCTTGTACTTCTACATCGCTACCATCTGCACCCTGCTTAATCGCTTGGCCAGAAACTTGTGTTGGTACACCACCCATCATGTAGTGACATGTTGGGATTACTGGGATTGGCTCTTTTACTGGATCAACGTGTGCGAATGTACGAGACAGTTCACATACACCAGGTAGACGAGACTCAAGTGTTTCTTTACCTAGGTGGTCCAGTTTCAGTTTGATATGTGGACCCCAAGGGCCGTCACAACCACGACCTTCACGGATTTCAACCATCATTGAACGAGCAACAACGTCACGACCCGCTAAGTCTTTCGCGTTTGGAGCGTAACGTTCCATGAAACGTTCGCCGTCTTTATTTAGAAGGTAACCACCTTCACCACGACAGCCTTCTGTTACAAGAACACCTGCGCCAGCAATACCCGTTGGGTGGAACTGCCACATTTCGATATCTTGCATTGGAACGCCAGCACGAATCGCCATGCCAACACCATCACCAGTATTGATGTGTGCGTTAGTTGTCGATGCGTAGATACGACCAGCACCGCCAGTCGCTAAGATCGTTGCTTTCGCTTTGAAGTAGCATACTTCACCTGTTTCCATGCAAAGTGCTGTTGTACCAAGAATGGCACCATCTTCGTTCTTCACAAGATCAAGCGCGTACCACTCAGAGAACACGGTTGTTTTGTGTTTGATGTTTTGTTGGTAAAGCGTGTGTAGCAATGCGTGACCAGTACGGTCAGCTGCTGCAGCGGTACGAGCCGCTTGCTCACCACCAAAGTTTTTCGATTGGCCACCAAAAGGACGTTGGTAAATGGTGCCGTTGTCGAAACGAGAAAATGGAAGACCCATCTTTTCTAGTTCGATAACTGATTCTGGGCCATTTTTACACATGTATTCGATAGCATCTTGGTCACCGATGTAATCAGAACCTTTTACTGTGTCGTACATGTGTTGTTCCCAGTGATCTTCGTGCGCATTACCTAGCGCAACCGTAATACCACCTTGAGCAGATACGGTATGAGAACGAGTTGGGAAAACTTTAGAAAGCAATGCACATGATAGGCCTTGCTCTGAAATTTGCAGTGCGGCACGCATACCAGCACCACCAGCGCCGATAACTACGGCATCAAACTCACGAACAGGAATAGTCACTTACGCACCCCACAAAATAAACAGACCAGAGAATAAATATCCAAGAAGAACCGCAACTACACCTACTTGAAGACCAACACGCAGTTTAGCGCACTTGATGTAGTCGGTTAGCACTTGCCATAGGCCGATCCAAGCGTGAACAAGAACCGAAGTAAGCGCTAACATGGTAAATACTTTAGTGAAGGTTCCACCAAAGAACTGAGTCCATGATACGTAAGAGATATCGGTGAAGGCACAAAAGCTCACCAAATAAATTGTATATAGCGTCATAATGATTGCAGTTGCACGAATCAATAAGAAATCGTGAACGCCATTACGGCCAAATGTCGAAACGTTGTTTACCATACTAAGATCCCCGCTAGTAGAGACAATACCGCTGTCGCTGCGAATGCAACCTTAGCGCTCTTCGCGCCAGATTCCAGCTCTTCAAAGTGACCTAAGTCCATAAGAAGGTGACGAATACCACCAGCAATGTGGTAAGCCAAAGCGGTTAAAATGCCCCACAGAATAAACTTCACTAAGAAACCATCGACAATGTCGCTAGCTTCCATAAAGCCTACTGGGGATGAGAGGGAAATGGATAGTAACCAAAGCAAAATTCCAATCGCAACAAAAGTAATCACCCCAGACACACGGTGTAGGATGGAAGCTATTGCAGTGATCGGAAAGTGGATGGTCTGTAAATCTAAATTAACAGGTCTTGTCTTTCTTTCTTTCACGGGCTTGCTCACTCAGCTCCATTGAGCATTATGGTCATTAAATAACCTTATGATATTGTTATGGACAAAATTTGATCGCAAACCTTCAAAATTTAACATTAACTTAACAAATAACTGAAGTTGAGCCTTAGATAATTGTAAAATAATTGTTAACAACAAGATTAAGATAGACACCTCACATTTCTTCTTAGCCTTGCATTTATAAGGTTTTAACCAAATTTTTCATCGCCACTATACGGTCGGCAACATTCTAATACAATTGATGTAACAAATAATGCTACACAGACCAGATTTTTAACGAATTTAATGTAAAAAACACTAACAAGTGCACACAAAGCTGCAGAAAAATTGACTTTCCCACGTAAGACCAGTAAAAAAATGGCACATAAACATCCTGGACGGATTAAATAATAAACAAAGGAGATTGTTATGGCGGATAAGAAAGCTACCCTTCACATTGAAGGTCAAGCGCCAATCGAGCTGCCGATTACAGAAGGTGTACTAGGTACTCCAGTGATCGATGTTCGTACACTAGGTTCTAATGGTTTTTTCACTTTTGACCCTGGTTTTCTTGCCACTGCATCTTGTGAGTCTCAAATCACTTTTATTGACGGTGGTAAAGGTATCCTTTTACACCGTGGTTATCCAATTGACCAACTTGCCAATAACGCTGATTACTTAGAAGTATGTTACATACTTCTTTACGGTGAAGCCCCATCTCGAGCTGAATACGAAAAGTTCAAGACTACCGTGACACGTCACACTATGGTACACGAGCAAATTGCTAGTTTCTTCCACGGCTTCCGTCGTGATGCTCACCCTATGGCTGTAATGTGTGGTGTAGTAGGCGCTCTAGCAGCGTTCTACCACGACTCACTTGATATCAACAACGATACACACCGTGAAATTGCGGCTTACCGTCTAATTTCAAAAATGCCAACACTGGCAGCAATGTGTTACAAATATTCTATTGGTCAGCCGTTTATCTACCCACGCAACGACCTAAGCTATGCAGAAAACTTCCTACACATGATGTTCGCAAACCCATGTGAAGAGTACGAAGTAAACCCTATCGTAGCTCGTGCAATGGATAAGATTTTCACCCTACACGCAGACCACGAACAAAACGCTTCGACATCTACAGTACGTCTATCCGGTTCATCTGGTGCTAACCCGTTTGCATGTATCGCAGCAGGTATCGCATCACTTTGGGGCCCAGCTCACGGTGGTGCAAACGAAGCATGTCTACGTATGCTTGAAGAGATCGGTAGCGTAGATAACATCGAAGAGTATGTTGCAAAAGCGAAAGACAAAGATGACCCATTCCGTTTGATGGGCTTCGGTCACCGCGTTTACAAGAACTACGATCCACGTGCAACAGTAATGCGCGAAGCGTGTCACGAAGTACTTAAAGAGCTAAACATCCAAGATCCATTACTTGACGTAGCAATGGAACTTGAGCGTATCGCTCTTTCTGATGAATACTTTGTGTCTAAGAAGCTATACCCGAACGTAGACTTCTACTCAGGTATCATTCTGAAAGCTATCGGTATTCCAGTATCTATGTTTACAGTAATCTTCGCGATGTCTCGTACTATCGGTTGGATTGCACACTGGAACGAAATGCACAGCGACCCAACAAACCGTATCGGTCGTCCTCGTCAGCTATACACTGGTGAAGAGCAACGTGACTTTAAAGCACTTCACGAACGTGAATAATTGCGATTAAAGTATGATTGTTAAAAAGGGTTGATGCGAAAGCATCAACCCTTTTCTTTTATATGCTCGTAACTCTGTCATCCTCAAGAACGAGGAACGAGTGAGTTGGGGATCTCATTCAAAGAGTAGATAGCCCAAAGAGATTCCCTACTCCCTCCTTCGTCAGTCTAGGGAATGACTGATTCGGATATCCCCCTTTAGCGTTCTGACTAGCGCGTCACATAGGCGGATACAAATTTATAGTTGCTCGTCATCCCCAAGAGCGAGGGACGAGTGAGTTGGGAATCTCACGAAGCGTATATAGAAACTTACGAAGCTCCTCAAAGGTTTAAGGGACACTCTCTACTCGCATCCCTAATCCCACACCTATTCTTAAACAGGGTTGTCGATATCGATAAACTCAACATCCAAGCCGTGCTCTTTTGCTAACCACTCACCTAGTGCCTTCACGCCGTAGCGTTCTGTCGCATGGTGACCCGCAGCAAAATAATGGATATCTTGCTCACGAGCCGAGTAAGTTGTTCGTTCGGAAATTTCGCCAGAGATAAATGCATCAATACCTTGAGAAGCAGCAAGCTCAATGTAGTCTTGACCACCGCCAGTACACCAACCTACTGTTTCAATCATTTTATCGGCGTTCTCTGGAGCAATATGTAACGGCTTACGATTCAGCACTTGATCAATTTTTGCTGCAAACTCAGCACCTGTCATTGGTGTCTTCAATCTACCAAACATTGCGACTGACTGAGGGTGCCCTTCCAAACCACCTTCAACATCAATCTCAAGTAACTCTGCCAATTTTGCGTTATTACCAAGCTCGGGGTGAATATCAAGAGGAAGATGGTAGCCTATTAGGTTGATATCGTTTTTAATCAAGGTACGAATACGCTTACCTTTCATGCCGCGAATCGCTTCCGGCTCACCTTTCCAAAAGAAACCATGGTGAACTAACAAAGCGTCAACCTTTAGCTCAACCGCTTTATTGATCAAAGCTTGTGAAGCCGTGACACCAGTAACGATACGTTTTACCTCAGCAGTACCTTCTACTTGAAGACCGTTTGGGCAGTAATCTTTAATCTGCTGTGGCTGCAGTTTTTCGTTAAGTAGCTTTTCTAATTGTAAGTTATTCATTTTTATTTCCAGCTTACCTTTATAATAACGTCGTTATATCAATTTACGGGTAGAATGTCGAAAGCCCTTCCACTCTGTTTCTAGAGAACAGATGACTGAAGTTTACGAGGAACCGATGACCGAACTGCAACGCTTTTATCAATGGGTGATTAGCTCACCACCGCTACTAGAAATCAAGCCGCACATTTCTGGTCTCACTGTGTTCTCAAACCACCAAAAGCTCGACGATACACATACTTATGATGGAAACCCTAGATTAGGCTTCCTCTACCAACACCTATGTGAACAAGTCATCATCACTTCGGATAATTATTCAATCAAGCACGATGAAATTCAGATTAATGTTGAGGGAAGAACACTCGGCGCAATCGACTTTATCCTGGAAGACACAAGTAGCCAAAAATTAGAACACTGGGAAGTGGCAATTAAGTTTTACCTACTTCACGAGCAAACATGGTTCGGCCCAAACTCTCATGACCAATTAGATAAGAAGCTCGATAGAATGCTCAGCCACCAGCTTGGTATGTCATCTTCAGCCGCCTTTATTGAGCAGTACCCAGAGATCGATGTCGACTCAAAACATCTTTTGATGCAAGGTCGCCTCTATACCAATCCATTTCTAGAACAAAACGTACCTACAGAGTGTTTGGGCTACGACATTAACCCAAGCCAAGTAAACGGATTTTGGTGCTATCAAAATCAGGCACACCAGATTACCGAAACACTCTACCCTCTAACCAAAGAGCAATGGGCCGCAGGAACGGATGATTTCAGTGGTGAACCTATCACAGAATTTGGTGACCGCTTCGTTCATGGGCAAACTAAGTCTGGTCAATTCTGGTTTGTGATGCCACAAAGTTGGCCACATGGTTAGACGCTCTCGTTTACCCTTCCTTTGTTATTCACAATCCGACCAACTAAAAAGGGCTGATGCTTACACATCAACCCTTCCATTATTTGCTTTATAACGCTATGAATCGTATTCGATTATAGACCTGCAGCAGCAAAGACTTGGTTAACAATCTCTTGAGCTTCTGCTTCGATCGCTTTTAGGTGTTCTTCACCTTTAAAGCTCTCACAGTAGATTTTGTAGATGTCTTCCGTGCCCGATGGACGAGCAGCAAACCAACCATTTTCAGTTGTCACTTTAAGACCACCGATTGCTGCACCATTACCAGGAGCATGCGTCAAGCGAGCAGTAATCGCATCACCAGCAAGTGTTTCAGCAGATACCATCTCTGGAGATAGCTTCTTAAGCACGTCTTTTTGCGCACCATTTGCTACCGCTTGAATACGGTTGTACTTAGATTCGCCGTGTTTAGCAGCTAGCTCTTCATAGTACTCTTGTGGATTCTTACCAGTCACCGCAGTGATCTCAGCCGCCAATAGGCAAAGAATTAGGCCGTCTTTATCTGTTGACCAAGGTGTACCGTCTTTACGTAAGAAAGAAGCACCCGCACTCTCTTCACCGCCGAAGCCAAACTGACCGTTGTATAGGCCATCAACGAACCATTTGAAACCAACTGGTACTTCGCAAAGTTCGCGACCTAAATCAGCTACTACGCGGTCGATCAATGCACTTGATACCAAAGTTTTACCAACAGCCACTTCTTTGCCCCAACCTTCACGGTTACGGTATAGGTAGTCGATACAAACCGCTAGGAAGTGGTTAGGGTTCATTAGGCCTTTAGGCGTAACAATACCGTGACGATCGTAATCTGGGTCGTTACCAAACGCTAGTGCGTACTCATCTTTAAGCGCAAGTAAGCCTGCCATTGCATATGGTGAAGAACAATCCATACGAACCACGCCATCTTTATCTAGAGACATGAATTGGAAAGAAGGGTCAACCGCTTCACTTACCAAAGTAAGATCTAAGTTGTACGCTTTACCAATTTGACGCCAGTAATCGATGCCGCTTCCGCCCAGTGGATCAACACCAATTTTGATGTTCGCTTTCTGGATAGCTTCCATATCAACCACGTTAACTAAATCAGCAACGTATGGAGCAACTAGGTCGACTTCTTTCACTAACTCAGACTGTTTAGCCTGTGAGATAGGCGTGCGTTTAACACCTTGCATTTGCTCAGAAATAATAACGTTCGCACGATCTTCAATAGCTTGCGTTAGTTCCGCTTCAGCAGGACCACCATGTGTCGGGTTGTATTTGATACCGCCGTCTTGAGGTGGGTTGTGTGAAGGTGTAATAACAATGCCATCGGCTTTTTTGTCATTCACTAGGTTGTGCGTAAGAATCGCGTGCGAGATACCAGGTGTTGGAGTAAAGCCATTGTTTTCTTGAATAATAACTTCAACATCGTTCGCTACAAGTACTTCGATTACCGTAGAAAACGCAGGTTCAGATAGCGCGTGCGTATCTTTACCTAAGAAAAGTGGACCTGTTGTACCTTGCTCAGCACGCACTTCAGCCACTGCTTGTGCAATCGCTAGAATGTGGTTTTCGTTAAATGTTGATTTGTCTGCAGTACCACGGTGACCTGAAGTACCAAACAGTACTTTGTGATCTGGGTTAGTCGCATCCGGTTGCTGTAAGAAATAGTTAGCCACTAAAGCCGGAATATTATGAAGATCTTCCTGCTGAGCTTTTTGCCCAGCACGAGGGTGCATAGCCATTTTTCGACATCCTTATATATAAAATTTAAAAACAAAAAAACCTCATAATATCTTCTTATCCATGGATATTATGAGGTTTAAATCAGATTTCGTTAAATTGAACCTGTTACTTTTTCGATCAATTCTGCTTGGAAATTCATGCGGCTCATAAGCTGTTCAACCATCTGTCTCTTACGGCTAGTATTATTATTTGTAATAACCCAAAAAGGACTTTGTGGGATGGCTTTAGGCTTAGTCGTGTTGCCGTTTGCTAACAACGTCGCTTCGTTATCGGCAAAGTAAACACGCTTACGGCCTTTTACTTGAGTTGCTTCTGAAAAGCTTTCAGGGTCGATTTTATGCAGTGTTGATAACACCAACATGAAACGATCAATGGCTTTCTTTAGTGACGCAAACTCATCTGATATTAGTAGTGAGCGCATTTCTTTAACGCCATCGAACTTCTCTGGAGTAAAGCCTACCTCTTTGCTAACAACGATACCTTTCGGCTCTACGATCTCTTCGATCGGAGCCATGCCTTGGCTATCAACCTGTAACAAGCGGCGCAGAATATCTGAAGCGCTTTCGCCAATACGTTCTGTCTGACCCGCAATAAAACGGTATAGGTCCTCATCAACCTCAATTGTTTTCATTCGCTTTTCACAATCTCAATGTTTAAACTCAGGGGGATTATAGCGAGATCCGCGCGGATACTCTACGTCAAACCCACCATGAATAAGATAAAAATGTCAGTACAGCTCAACTATAAAATCGAAGGTGAGGGTCACACCATAGTTTTGATCCATGGATTATTCGGTAATCTGGACAACCTAGGCTTGCTGGCCAGGGATCTAAAAGTCGATCATCAGGTACTAAGTATCGATCTTCGTAACCACGGACAATCCTTCCACAGCGATACTCATAATTACCAAGCGATGGCACAAGATGTCGCTCAACTGTTGAAAGATCTCGAGCTGAATGATGTTACTGTCATTGGTCATTCGATGGGCGGCAAAGTTGCTATGGCGCTTACCCAACATCTAGAACTGCGCAAACTGATTGTATTGGACATGGCACCGGTCGCTTACACCCAAAGCCGTCACGACAACGTATTCGCTGGCCTACAGGCAGTAATGGAAGAAAAGCCAGTATCTCGTGCCGAAGCTCTTAAAGTGCTAGCCAAACATATCGAAATAGACGGTGTTCGCCAATTCTTAACGAAGTCACTGTTTAAGTCAGAACAAGGCATTATGGAGTGGCGCTTTAACGTCGCATCTCTGCTCGCCAACTATGCACACATCATTGGTTGGGAACCGATCGACAAAACCTCAGTCAAAACCTTACTAATAAAAGGTGGGGATTCTGACTACCTCACGGCTGAGCACCAAACTGCGGTACAACAGCAATTTTCTAACGCAAAGGCGCACGTTATTGCGAATACAGGCCACTGGCTACACGCAGAAAAGCCAGCTGAAGTGCTGAGAGCAATTCGAAAATTCATCGCTTAAGCGCGCTTTTTCATGCAGATAAATGAGAGCTGAGTAATCACTGCACATTAACTTTATCTCGCAACAGTGATATAGTGCGCCCAAGCAAAATTGGTATATAAGGTTCCCATGCTTTACGACTACATGAACATCATTGAATCTGTTGGTTTAGATCTCCTATTTGCCGCGATTTTCTTTTTGATCGGTATGGCAATTAAGGACGTTCTCAAGCAAGGAAATGTTCCTCCATTTGGTCGTCGCATTGTGTGGTTAGTACTTTTCCTTGGCTGTGCAGGTTTTATCGCCAAAGGGATAATCCAACTAAGCTGGGAAGGAACCGGGATCTAACGATTCCCCTCCGAACTTTATTACACCGACAACAGACAAAATGAAAGGTAATGATTCTATGGCAAGTGTAGGTCTCTTCTTTGGTAGCGATACAGGTAACACTGAAGCTGTTGCTAAGATGATTCAAAAGCAATTGAGCAAACAGCTCGTTCACGTTCAAGACATTGCAAAAAGCAGCAAAGAAGATATCGATAACTTCGATCTACTGCTGCTTGGTATCCCTACGTGGTACTACGGTGAAGCACAATGTGATTGGGATGATTTCTTCCCAGAGCTAGAAGCTATTGATTTCTCAACTAAGCTTGTTGCTATCTTTGGTTGTGGTGACCAAGAAGATTACGCAGAATACTTCTGTGATGCTATGGGTACTATCCGTGACATCGTTGAAGCGAAAGGCGGTACTATCCTAGGTTACACTTCTACTGAAGGCTACGAGTTCGAAGCATCGAAAGGTCTAGTTGAAGGCGATGACAGCCAATTCGTTGGTCTATGTATCGATGAAGACCGTCAACCAGAGCTAACTGATGAGCGTGTATCTAACTGGGTTAAACAAATCCACGAAGAGATGTGCCTAGCAGAGCTTGAAGACTAATTCTCTGGCAGTTGTCCATTGTTACAATTAGTGACAACTCTCTAGATATGAAAAAACCTCCTAATTGGAGGTTTTTTTCTATTTATCTATATAGGATCTGTTTGTCTAAATTAGCACTCTGCTTCTAATGCTTCGTCATCATCTCTGAATTGTGGCTTCTTTCTGACATAAAGCGTACGCTGAATTTCTGAGACCACATTGCCCTGTTTATCTTTGACATAAATAATAAACTCAGGAAAACACTTCTCACCAAGTTGAGTCTGACGGTAGATCTCATCAAGCTGACCTTGGCTTATTTCAAAGTCTGCATACAGATCTGACTGACCAGGCTTAATGAAGTTAATGCTCGCCTCTTTATCCCACACATAATACCTTTCACCTAAAATTCCCATTAACATCAATGAGTAAACAGGATCCGTGAGAGAAAATATGCTACCGCCATACTGAGTACGATTGGCATTTTTGTTCCACCAGCGCAACTTAAGCACTGTTTTTACTACCCTAAAATCCGAACTAATATGGGCTATCTTTATCCCTGCTCCCCAAAATGGAGGCCAGATATTAAGAGCGAATTTTACGATGTTTGGTTTGTATATTTTTGCAAGTTGCTTATTCATAACAACATTCCGTGTTCATATTAGAATGACCGCCACCTTGACTGGTCGTACCTCCACTATAAGTGAGATACTTCCAATTTACAAAACAGATTGTGATGTTGATTAGTAACCCTTTGAAGTTCGTGGTTTATTGTTATGCCTGACTAAACTATAATGGTATTAATATTGAATTCTGTTAATTGCTGCAGATCATCAACAGGAAAGTATATGTCAGACAATAATCAAGCGCTAAAAGATGCTGGTCTTAAAGTGACCCTCCCAAGGCTCAAAATTTTAGAAGTATTACAACAACCAGACTGCCAACATATTAGTGCTGAAGATTTATATAAAAAGCTGATCGACTTAGGTGAAGAGATCGGGCTCGCGACCGTTTATCGAGTATTAAACCAATTCGATGACGCTGGCATTGTAACTCGCCACCATTTTGAAGGCGGTAAGTCTGTATTCGAACTTTCAACACAGCACCACCACGATCACCTAGTATGTTTAGATTGTGGCGAAGTTATCGAGTTCTCTGATGACATCATCGAAGAGAGACAAAAAGAGATAGCGAAGCGTTACAACGTTCAGCTAACGAACCACAGTTTATACCTTTACGGTAAAAGCATGACGGGTGATTGCAAAGGTAACCCAGACGCGCACAAACCGAAAAATTAAAAAAAACGCTGACTTCGGTCAGCGTTTTTTATTTTCAGCCCTAAACCACCTACTTCAGTAGGTGGTTATCATTCAGTTTGGCTTTGCCTGTAGTTCTACCCATGTTAAATGCTCCCTTGATTTTTAGCGAAGTCAAAGAGGACAAATAACATGAGCAGATATAATCAAGCTTCCCACATATTTTGGAGATGTCAATATCACATAGTGTGGACACCAAAGTATCGATTTAGGATTTTGAAAAACAATGTAGGTAAAGAAGTTTATCGATGTATGATCCGCCCCAGCAGTTTTGGACACTGAGTTAAGTGAGTACAATCACTAACGAGGTGAACAATGACAACTAAGAAAACTAGAATTAAACATTCCCCTGAATTTAAAGCAGAAGCCCTGAAGTTAGCAGATAAAGTGGGAGTAGCTGCGACAGCAAGACAGCTTTCTTTACATGAATCTCAAATCTACGGGTGGCGAAAGAACTCGAAGAAAGACACCAGTAC
>NZ_JAKEUW010000018.1:0-85747 GCF_022398115.1 Vibrio sp. Isolate22
TGGATAGCCTCGGCTTCAAGACCGCAAAGGCATTTAGCCTCAGAGTTAGGTTTAAGAGTCAGTGTAATAAGTGATGCTGTCTGGTGAGACTTTACTATTTTAAAGCCTTCCCAGAATGAAGATAGGAAAGTATGATTCGGCATGAAAACGGTAGTTTGTGTATGATTTTTGTTTGGCGACTAAACCATATCACTTACTACCGTTTTTGTTTTTAGTTCCCGCTAATCCGCGATGAACCATAAAAAAGCCTCGAACGAGCGAGGCTAAGTATATTTGTTGCTTCAAGCAAGTCTAACCAATGATGGCGCGTACTGCTTCCAAGTCTTCTGGAGTATCAACCCCTGCAGCTGGCGCTTCAACAGCAACATCTACGTGAATCTTCTCACCGTACCAAAGTACACGAAGTTGCTCTAGGCACTCGATACGCTCTAGGGTACTTGGTTCCCAGTTGATGTAGGTGTTGATGAAACCCGCTCGGTAAGCGTAAATACCAATATGGCGAAGTAATGGAGATTCAGCAGCAGTGCCGTTGTTAGCGTAAGCGTCACGATCCCAAGGAATCGTCGCTCGGCTAAAGTACAGCGCATAACCGTCTTTATCCGTTACTACTTTTACAGCATTAGGGTTAAACACCTCATCAACGTGAGAGATTTCCACACCAAGTGTGGCCATCGGTGCTGTGCTGTTTGCTAGGTTATTTGCTACCTGATTAATAATCGCAGGTGGAATAAGTGGCTCATCCCCTTGTACGTTCACAATAATGTGGTCGTTAGGGATGTTCATCACTTCAATCACTTCAGCTAGGCGTTCAGTACCAGACTCGTGATTCGGTGATGTCATACACACAGTCGCACCAAATGCTTTTGCAGCCTTTTCAACGCGAACATCATCGGTTGCGATAATAACGTTATCAGCCCCCGCTTTCATTGACTGTTCGTATACCCATTGAATCATCGGCTTGCCGCCAATGTCAGCCAAAGGCTTACCTGGCAAACGGCTCGATTGATATCTTGCTGGTATAACTACCGTGTAAGACATTACTTGCCCTCGTCCATTGAAAGAGTACGAGCTTCAGGTTCAAGAAGAACAGGAATACCCTCTTTAATTGGGTAAGCTAGGCGATCGATTTTACAAACAAGCTCTTGCTTATCCTTGTCAAAAGTTAGTTTACCTTTACATACAGGGCAAGCAACGATCTCAAGCAGACGGTGATCCATAGTATTCCATAACCTCTTTTATTCTTTTTAAAATTTGCTGTTGCGCTTCTTCTTCGAACTGCGCAGAAACTGGAAGATACCACCAGTTGTCTTGAGCATATTCTTCGCATTTTACAGCGTCTTTTTCTGTCATAATCATATTCATACCTTTCTTTGCTAAGGCATGAAGTTCATCTTTATTAAAATCCTGATGATCGGCGAAGCCTTGTGTGTAAACCACATCACCATCAAGATCGTCTAATGTTTTGAAAAAGCGTGGCGGGTGCCCTATTCCAGCAAAAGCCACCAGCTTTGATAGTTCTGAAACTGGCTTTTTCTGACCAGTCTTTAGATTAACGGCTTCACTCGGCGCCAAAGACATTGAGAACTCTCGCCCTTGTACCTTTCCACCATTGTTAATCAAGAAATCGACGTCAGCCAAACGTGATACAGGCTCTCGCAACGGGCCTAATGGAATCAGACTCTCGTTACCAAAACGCCTTACACCGTCGATAACTGAAAACTCAATATCACGCTCAAGCGCATAGTGCTGCAGGCCGTCATCAGTAATAATGACATTCACACCTTGATTCAATAAAGCCTTTACCGCGTTAGCTCTGACTGGGTCAACCGCTACCGGCGCGCCCGTTCGCTTTCTAATTAGACGCGGTTCATCACCCGAGTGTTCCGCGGGCGTGTTCTCATCCAAAACCAGAGGGTAACTCGGCGCTTTTGCACCGTAGCCACGAGAAACGACACCAGGTTTAAAACCATTGGCTTGAAGCATCTCTACCAACCAAATCACAACGGGGGTTTTACCGTTGCCACCAGCGGTAATGTTACCAACAACAATTACAGGTAGAGGTGGTCGATAGGTTTCTTTCTTTCCAGATAGATAAGCATCACGACGCTGCCCACTGATCATTTTAAACAGCAGACTCAATGGCCACAATAGCGGCCAAAGAAGGTATTTTAACGGGTGATTGTTAAACCAAATCTTTTCGATCACAACAAAGACCTAATCTTATCCGCTGAACTGAATTCGATGCAGTTGAGCATAGGCGCCGTCATGAGCGATTAGCTCTGCGTGAGGACCTCTTTCTACAATCTGACCATCATCAACCACTAAGATTTCATCAGCTTGTTCGATCGTCGACAATCGGTGAGCGATTACCAGTACCGTTTTGTCTTTTTGCAGTTCTTCTAATGCAGATTGAATCGCTCTTTCTGACTCAGTATCCAGCGCAGACGTCGCCTCATCAAGAATCAGAACTGGCGCGTCTCTCAACAGTGCTCGCGCGATCGCGATACGTTGTCTTTGACCGCCAGACAGACTCGCACCGTTTTCCCCCACTATAGTATCAATACCATTTTCCATGCCTTCGATGAATTCAGTCGCATGAGCAAGCTTGGCAGCATGTTCGATCTTTTCGCGGGTGTACTTCTCTTCAGCAGCATAAGCGATATTGTTCGCAACGGTGTCATTGAATAGGTGTACGTTTTGAGAAACCAGAGCAAAGTGTTCACGCAGGTTTTTCAGTTCGTAATCACGAATATCATGGCCATCCAGTTCGATAGAACCAGAATCTACGTCATAGAAACGAGTAAATAGGTTAGCAATGGTACTCTTACCTGAGCCCGAACGCCCAACAAGCGCAACCGTCTTACCTTTAGGTATATTGAAACTCACATTATCAAGTGCAGGCTTCTCGGCGCCTTCGTAAGTAAAGGTCACGTCTTTTACTGCAACATCACCACCGACAGTTTCAGGTTTCAATGTACCTGTGTTCTGCTCGGTGTCTAAGTCCATTAAGCCAAACAGTGTCGTACTTGCCGCCATACCACGTTGGAATTCAGAGGTTACGTTAGTTAATGCTTTTAGTGGACGCATTAGGCCAAACATTGCTGAGAACACCACCGTAAACGTACCCGGAGTTAGCTCAGCCTTAATTGAATCAACGCTTGCCAAGACAAGTACAACAACAATAGCAACCGATGCAATCATCTGAATGATCGGGTTAGCGGCCGCTTGAGCTGTTACTAGCTTCATGCTCTGTTGGCGCATCTGGTTACTAACTTTATCGAAGCGATGTTTTTCTAAATCCTGACCGCCGTAAGTAAGCACCACTTTGTGCCCTTTCAGCATTTGTTCTGCTGAAGAAGCAACGTGGCCCATACTGGTTTGCATGTTTTTAGAAATCTTTCTGAATCGCTTCGATACTATGCTGATTGCCCAAGCTACCAGTGGAGCAACCGCAAATAGAACCAAAGACAACTGCCAGCTGTTCCAGAACATCAAGGTTAACAAGCCAATGATGCTTGCGCCTTCACGAACAATACTCACCAGTGCTTTGCTAGTTGCTGCAGAAACTTGCTCTGAATCGTAGGTGATTCGAGACAGCAGAGCCCCCGTCTGTTCTTTATCAAAGAAAGAGACTGGCATGTGCATAAAGTGACTGAATATTTTACGGCGGATTTCCATCACCACATTGCCAGAAACCCAGCTCAAGCAATAGGTAGATACGAAACCGCTAACGCCACGAATGAACATCATGGCAAAGATAATAAGAGGAAGTGTGCGTAGGAAATCAGATTCTGCACTACCAAAGCCTTCATCAAGTAATGGCTTTAGCAAAGAAATCATGTAGGTATCAGAGACGGCATTTATAATAAGCGCAATAACCGCAACACCAAGGCCAGCCTTATATAGTCGAATATAAGTCCAAAGTCGTTTAAATGTGACCCAGGTAGTTTCATCTGTTTGTGTTGACATAAAATCGCTTAATTTTCTCACAATAATCTATCTATTCTACTCCCTTACGAAGCATCTGCCTATACCACTGCCGCCCTTGTTCCTCTCTAATCGTATGATAATGCCAACCTTCTTGGTCAATAGTGATGGTTATTTGTCCACTTTCACCCGTATCAAGCCAGGCACTTCCACTTTGTAGGTAACGCTGAATGACAGACTCACTTGGCATCCCCCATTGATTACCTTTTGCCAACGAAGCGATCGCTAACTTTGGTGAAACGGCTTCGATGAAGGGCGTAATAGATGAGGTGTCGCTGCCATGATGGGGCACTAGCATGACATCGCTTTTTAGCCGTTCGCCTTCGCGAGCAAGTAACCACTCACTCACGAGTTCAATATCGCCCGTGAGCAACATTGAAAAGCCCGAACCTGGTTCAATAATCCGTATGACGCAAGAGTGTGGGTTATACGCCCGATTCACTAGTTTTGGGGGCCACAACACCTCGAACGTCACGCTCTGCCATTGCCACACCTCACCTAGCGTACATGCTTGAACAACTGAACCCATTTGATGATTCAAACTCTGGCTAGCTTTTATCCATTCAGGCTGATAGTACTCAAGCAGCGCTGGGTAACCACCAGCGTGATCGGAATCGAAATGGCTAATGATCACTCCTTGAATTTCATCAATACCTCTTTGCGATAAAATAGGAATCAATAGTGACTCGACCATCGACCCTCCCGGCCACGCGTTACCTAAATCGTACACCACCACGTGACTGTTCTTTTTGAGGATGAGAGACAAGCCATGCCCTACGTCCAAAACATCAATAGTTAATCTGTCCTGTTTAACTTTGCCAAATTCCCACCACAACAGGAATACAGAAATGATGACAGCAGCTGCTCCACGTTTAAGGTATCGAGCAATAAAACCGAAGAATAAGATAAGAAAAACGAGCAACACGGTTACGTGATTATCTACCTGAATCCAAAACTGTTCAGAAAAAGGCAAGCTAAACACCAAGGGGTCAAGTGATAAATCAACCAGTTTCCATAACTGCGTAGAAAAACGAGCCATTGAGTCGCTCCCACCAATTAAAGACTCAGTGATCAAACTCAGAAACATCGACAAAAACAGTAAAGGTATGGTCACCATTGATACCCAAGGCAATAGCAGCAAATTGTAGACGATCGAAATCAAACTAACGCCTTTGAAAAACAACATCGAAAAGGGCGCAATTAACAAGGTCAGCATGACCTGTATTTGGATGAGCTTTAGTACTCGTTCAATAAAGGTAGAATTTGAAGAAGAGGTATTACTATTGAACGCAATAAAGAGAACCGCACCCAATGTACCAAAAGATAGCCAGAAACTACTGGATAACGCAGAAAAAGGCCAAATAACGAGGACAATACACAAGCTAACTAGAACATAGCGAACCACACCGATACTTTGTCCACGCCACAGAAAGTAACTCGCCACGACACACATCACTAGCGCTCTCAGGGTCGGCAGTGTAAATCCAGCAAACCAACTGTAGAAATAAGCGAAGCCTAAACCAAACACTGTCGGACACCATAACAACTGAGGAGACAACAAACGCACTAGCTTCCCCACCTGATAACCGATACCAAAGGCAATACCAATGTGAAGCCCTGAAATCGCCATCAAATGAATCAAGCCACTGCTCTTTAGCAAATCCCAACGCAAAGAAGGAATAAGCTCTCGGTAGCCGAAACTCAAAGCGACTATTAGGTCGTTATTGCTTAGCTGGCTAAGATTATCAAGACTGCGCTCGAACCACCGAGCACGTAGATGATTGCTAGAGTGGATTCTATATTTAGTATTCGTTCGGTAATTCGCATTTGCCGTAACCCCAGTGCTAAACAGGTGCTTTTCCAAGTCAAAGCCCGCTTCATTAAGCTTCCCAAAAACAGGCTTGATACTGACCGACAAATGAACGTCATCACCCAAAGTGAGCTTGAAAGGCGTAAACAATCGCAATTTTATCAATTGAGGAAAGGTTAATTTTTCACCGTCAATTGATCTAACTACTACTACGCTTTCAAAACCATGGCTATTTTTACTAAAAAGACTAACTACTGAGGCATTTATGGTAGTATTCTGCCCTGATTGAAATAAGCGACTTGTTTGGATTTCAATCGCATTCCCTAGGCATACAACGAGTATCAACGCAGTAGCTAGACCTCTTGTACGTCGGAAAACGCTATACTTTATTGATGCGATTAGTAATAACAGCATCAATGGTGCCAAGACCCAATGTGGCATCACAGGCCAGAAGCTGGCAGACACAACTGTCGCAGCAAATGAAATCAAGAACCAAGTGTTAAACAAGAGAGTAGCTTCCTCCTATGCCAAGAAAGTTTATCAAACGATTTATGCCTGACCATGAGCTCATCAAGCGTCAGAAAGCATTAAAAGTTTTTGGCAATGTTTTGTACAACCCCAACTTATGGTGCCTTAATCGTCGCTCCGCGGCCGGCGCGTTCGCTGTTGGGTTATTCATGGCGTTTGTCCCTCTACCAAGCCAAATGATTATGTCTGCAGGCCTAGCCGTTGTGTGTGGTGTTAACTTACCGCTGGCTGTCGCTCTCGTTTGGATCAGTAACCCTGTAACCATGCCGGTCTTGTTCTACTTTGCTTATAAAGTGGGAGCATTCGTCATGCATGTTCCGCCGCAAGCCTTTCACTTCGAACTGTCTTGGGACTTTATCTTGGCGCAAATGAGCACCATCGGACCTCCGTTCCTGCTGGGCTGTATGATTTGTGGTGTAATTTCAGCAATGATTGGTTATTTCGGTATTCGAGGCTTATGGCGCTACTCAGTAGTAAGAAGCTGGAAGAAACGACAAGCAAGATAGTGAATCTATACTGACGCGCTCTCCATTCTTAATGGATAGCGATCAAAATCAGACAAGTTATAAGCCATCAGATGATAGGCATGTAATGAAAGTCTTAGATAATACAGTTTGAATTCAATAAAAAAGGATCCCACAAGGGATCCTTTTTTTGTATCTGTCGAAACATTAGATTTGTTATTTGGAGCTCAACACAGAAGCAGGGTTTAACTTCGCTGCTCGAGATGCTGGGTACCATGTCGCCAGCAAACTTAAAGCGATCGCAGTACCTGATACCACAACGACATCCATCATATTCAGCTGTGATGGCAAGAAGTCGACAAAGTAGATATCACCTGACAGGAATTGGTGGTCGATCAACTTCTCAAGCCCTTTAATAAGAGTGGTTAGATTGAGTGCAACCAAAACACCTATCGCACTACCGACTAAGCTACCTAATACGCCAGAGAACACGCCCTGCCAAACAAAGATACGCTTAACTAAGCCATCAGAAGCGCCCATGGTTCTTAAGATTGCAATCTCCGAAGCTCTATCTTTTACCGCCATCATCAATGTCGAGACAATATTGAAACAGGCAACACCAATCACCAACACCATGACTAAATACATAATGGTGCGAACCAATTGAATATCTCGATATAGGAAGCCGAACTTCTGTTGCCAACTGCGCAAATAAACATACACATCAAGCTGATTACCGACCTCGCGGACAATCTCGTTCGCGTTCAGTACATCTGTTACTTTCAAAGAGACACCTGTCACTGCCTCCCCCAAGTTCGCGTAAACTTGAGCATCACCAATCGGAATGAGCGCTAAGCTATGGTCAATTTGTCCATTAAGTGTCAGTAAGCCGGCAACTTTTACTCGTACCCGCTTGGGCGCCTGAACCTTAACCGAACCGTTGACTGTGGGGATCATCAAGGTCAAATAATCACCCACTTGAGCACCAAGCACATTCGCTACACCAGAGCCTAAGATGATCTGCTGCTGTCCTGCTTTAAAATCGTTCCACACTTGCTTATCAATGAAGCTTGATAGACTCGACACCTGTTGCTCAAGCTGTGGGTCAACACCACGCACTTCAATCGCTTTAAGTTCTTTGCCCTTTTCAGCGAGCGCTGTGATTTTCACATAAGGCGCAGCTGCAACGACTTTGTCATTTTTTTCAGACTGCTCTACCACATGCTCCCAGCGAGTTACGGGTTCATTAACCCCTTCAAACTCACCATGTGGAATCACAGACAGCACGCGGGATTCTAGCTCACGCTCAAAACCGTTCATGGCTGACAAACCGATAATGATCACCGCTACCCCAACCGCAATACCAATCGTCGAAGACAAAGAGATGAAAGACACCATCTTGTCTCGCTGTTTAGCACGACTGAAGCGGCCGCCTATCAATAAAGATAAAGAAGAAAACACTTAACTCTCCTCTTTTTCTACGTTAACCAGCAAACCATCTTGCATGTGCAGTTGACGATCCATTTTAGCTGCGAGTTCGCCATCATGGGTCACGACTAAAAAGGCAGTATCGTACTCTTGGTTTAACTCTCGCATTAAGTCATAAATAGAAAGCGCAGTATTGTGGTCAAGGTTACCCGTCGGCTCATCCGCTAGTACAAGAGCTGGCTTGTTGACTAATGCACGGGCAATCGCCACACGCTGTCTTTCACCACCAGAAAGCTCAGAAGGTCGGTGATCAACTCGATGGCTTAGCCCCACTTTATCAAGTAGCAACTGTGCTTCTTGTTTCGCTTTCGCAGGCTTTTCACCACCTATCAGCAGTGGCATGGCGACATTTTCTAGTGCTGAAAAGTCGGATAATAAATGATGGAACTGATACACAAAACCAAGATGCTGATTACGAAGCTTAGCCTGCTTGTTTGAGCTCAGTGACGCTAGGTCTTGACCAAGAAAGCTCACGCTCCCCGCAGAAGCATCATCAAGCGCTCCTAAAATGTGCAGGAGCGTACTCTTACCAGAACCAGAAGTACCAATGATAGAAACCAATTCACCTTTTTCGATCTCAAAGCTCACCCCTTTGAGGACTTCAGTATCCAACGAGCCTTCACGGTACGTTTTACGGATATCATTACATTGAAGAAAATTACTCATAACGAAGGGCCTCAGCAGGTTTCACAGAAGATGCACGGTAAGAAGGGAAAATAGTAGCAATCAAGCTAAGTGCAATAGCAAGTACCACAACAACGGCGATTTGAACTGGGTTAATCAAAATTGGTAACTGACCACCAAACGAGAATAGAGCAACACCCATCGCTTCTAAAATCGGGTTAAGATTCATTGCTAAAACAACGCCTAATGCGCCACCCGATAGTGCGCCAATCACGCCGCTACTCGCGCCTTGAACCATAAAGATGCCCATCACTTGACCATCGGTCATGCCTTGGGTTTTAAGTATCGCGACCTCAGATTGCTTCTCCATCACCACCATAATCAGCGCAGAGATAATATTAAATGCGGCAACCCCGATGATCAGACCAAGCATTAGGCCCATCATGTTTTTCTCCATACGAACCGCTTGGAACAGCTCGCCACGTTGGTCGCGCCAATCGCTCCACAACCATCCATCTGGTAACGGTTGGCTCGATAGTTCCGCGACTTCAAATGGGTCTTCAAAAAACAGTCGCCAACCTGAAATGGTGTCTGACTTATAACGCATCAAACGCCCAGCATCTTGGATATCCGTCACCATAAGTTGAGCATCAATATCCGAGCCCGTATTAAAGATACCGGCTACCGTGAAATTACGTTGGCTAGGAATACGGCCAAGAGGTGTGTACTGGCTTGCGCTGGTCACCATTAGACGAACCTTGTCGCCCATCGATACTTTTAGGTTTCTCGCCAACGTGTGGCCAAGGAACAGCTGATATTGCCCAGCTTTTAGTGAAGACAGTCTACCCGCGATTAAGTGGTCTTGAAGTGGGTCATCAGAATTGGGTTGGATGCCAATCAACAGGCCGGCTGACAGCTGAGCAGGGCTCTGAATCACCGCCTCACTGCGAACAATCGGCTCAACGTGACCATTAAGCGAGATTTGCTTAGCAAAACTAGGGGCCTGTTCAGAGAGTAGCGTCTTACCACCTTGCTCATAAACCACTGCCTGAGGTAAAACGCCGAGAATTCGGTCTTTTAATTGCGCTTCGAATCCATTCATTACCGACAAAACAGTAATCAAAGACAGCACACCAATGGTGATACCCGCTGTCGACATATAAGAAACAAAACGGCTAAAGCGATCACCTGAACGGCCTTTCAAATAACGCAGGCCAACAAACATTGAAATAGGATGAAACATACTTTGAACCATCAAAAAGGGATGCGGGTTAATGTAACGGGTATTGCTGTTACTGTGTAGGGGTTAATTGAAAATATAGAGTGAATTAACTCAATTAGTTAGGCCTGAAAAACAGAACCCTGTCAAAACACCAAATTTCAAACAACTATTTGATAGTTTCAATTAACTGACCTTGATTACTGCCGCCACATAGCGATAATCAATAGATCACTTCAAGGAACTAACGCATGACAGAACAAGAGTTTTTCACTGTTCACCACAGTCTTACCGCTAATATAGAACCGATGGAAAGTAACTTCACTTTACCCTCTCAAATTCAGTTCGAATCCGAGATCCCTGCCCCTTTTGTTGTGGCGAGTGAATTTAGCCAGTTGGACCTATTAGCCGACAGTGCTCGCGCTGAACTGAAAAACAGCGACTTGAAGAATGTCACCAGTTTATTGGATGCACAGAACTCCAAATTAAACCTGCTGTTGAGCTTTATGTTATCGCAGCAAGATGATGAGAAGTTTCGAACTCACACCTACTCCTTCGGTGCGAGCCAATTTTCCTGTTTTTCTAAGACAGACATCGAACCAGGTCGCTTGGTAAAGGCAAAGCTGTTCTTGGAACATCCTGCCGCAGCGATTTACTGCTACGCGGAAGTGTTTGCAAGCCAACCTAAAGATTCAGGTTTCGAAATCAACTTCAAATACGCTCATCTTCGTGATACTGACCAAGACCTGCTGATCAAAGCGGCACTTCATCAACAACAGAAACTTTTGCGTCAACGCTCTCTAGACCGAGATAACAAGTAAATTAACATGACCAAACAATCTATTTTTACCCTACCAACCCTCAAAGGAGCCGGTGACAAAAAGCACATTGGTAACCTTGTCGGTTCGTCTCTCGCTCTTGCTATCGCTAAACTCGCAGAGCAACACAACAGTCATACTGTACTTGCTGTGCCAGATCCACAAATCGCACTCAAGCTGCAATCTGAAATTGAACAGTTTACGGCGAGCGAAGTTGCACTATTCCCAGACTGGGAAACTTTGCCTTACGACAGCTTCTCACCACACCAAGAGATCATTTCAGATCGTATCGCGCGCCTTTATGCCTTACCGACCTTAAAAGACGGCATCACGATCGTGCCGATCAGCACGCTACTCCAGCGCCAATCACCACGTGACTTCTTGCTACAACACACTCTAATAGTGAAAACTGGTGATCTTTACTCACTAGAGAAACTACGCCTGCAGCTTGAAAAATCTGGCTATCGTTACGTTGACCAAGTATTTGGTCCGGGTGAGTACGCGAGCCGTGGCTCTATTCTTGACCTGTTCCCAATGGGCAGTAAAGACCCTTATCGTATCGATTTCTTTGATGACGAGATCGACACCATCCGAACCTTCGATCCAGAGAACCAACGTTCTATCGAAGACATCTCTGAAATTCGACTATTACCCGCGCACGAGTTCCCAACTTCGGAAACAGCGATTGAAGATTTCCGTATTCGTTGGCGTCAACAATTCGATGCACGACGTGAACCAGAATCGGTTTACATGCAGGTATCTAAAGGCACATGGCCTGCTGGTATTGAGTACTGGCAGCCTCTATTCTTCGATCACACAGAAACACTGTTTGACTATGTCGCTGACGAAGCACAGATTCTGGTTTTAGGTGATGTCGAAACCGCCGTTGACTCTTTCCTTGCTGATGTCGCTCATAGATACGATCAACGAGGAGTCGATCCATTACGCCCTCTATTGGCGCCAGAACAGCTTTGGCTGAAAAAAGACGAACTGTTCGCACACTTCAAGCAAAAGCCACAGGTCAACCTAAGCCTAGAGTCTATTGAAGAGAAAGCTGGACGCATCAACCTTCCGGTTACTTCACTGCCTGATCTCAGTGTTCAACACCAAAACAAAGAGCCTTTAGCTAACCTAAGAAAATTCACTGAAGCCTTCGATGGCAAGGTTGTTTTTTCGGTTGAGTCAGAGGGTCGTCGTGAAGCATTGAGCGAACTACTTCGCGGTATCAAAGTACGACCAAACGAAGTTGAAAACCTCGATGCAGCCGTTAAGGCCAAAGACAAGTTCAGTCTGATCCTAGGTTCTGCTGAACACGGTTTTGTTCACGAAGAGAAAAACCTCGCGCTTATCTGCGAAAGCGACTTACTTGGTGACCGCGTTGTTCAACGCCGTAAGAAAGATAAGAAAAGCGTTAATAGCGACACGGTTATCCGCCACTTGGCAGAGTTAAAGCCTGGTCAACCTGTTGTGCACATTGACCACGGTATTGGTCGTTACATAGGTCTGCAAACCCTCGAAGCCGGCGGCATGAAAACCGAATACGTGACGCTTGAGTACCAAAACGATGCCAAGTTATACGTGCCAGTTGCTTCTCTGAACCTTATTGGACGTTACTCTGGTGGCGCCGAAGAATCCGCGCCACTGCACAAGTTAGGTGGTGAGGCTTGGCAAAAAGCGCGTAAGCGTGCCGCTGAAAAAGTGCGTGACGTTGCCGCAGAGCTGCTGGATGTCTATGCCAAGCGCGAACTTAAACCTGGCTATAAATTTGTTTTGGATCGTGGGCAATACGCAACCTTCAAAGCTGGCTTCCCGTTTGAAGAAACCGATGACCAAGCGATCGCAATCAATGCAGTTATGTCTGACATGTGCCAAGCCAAAGCCATGGACCGCTTAGTGTGTGGTGATGTTGGTTTTGGTAAAACCGAAGTCGCGATGCGCGCCGCTTTCGTGTGTACGGACAATAGCAAACAAGTTGCGGTTCTGGTTCCGACTACCCTACTTGCTCAACAACACTTCGAAAACTTCCGAGACCGTTTCGCGAATTTACCGATTCGTGTTGAAGTGCTTTCTCGATTCAAATCAGCTAAAGAGCAAAAAGCGATCATGCAAGATGTCGCAGACGGCAAGGTTGATATCCTAGTCGGTACTCACAAACTGCTCTCTAGTGATATCCAGTTCAAAGACCTTGGCTTACTGATCGTCGATGAAGAACACCGCTTTGGTGTCCGTCAGAAAGAGAAAGTAAAAGCGATGCGTGCCGATGTCGACATCCTAACGCTGACTGCGACCCCAATCCCAAGAACACTTAACATGGCGATGAGTGGTATGCGTGACCTATCGATCATTGCTACTCCGCCAGCACGACGCTTAGCTATCAAAACTTTTGTTCGTCAAAGTGATGATGCTGTGGTAAGAGAAGCTGTACTTCGTGAAATCATGCGTGGTGGTCAGGTTTACTTCCTGCATAACCAAGTTGACACCATTGAGAAAACCGCAGAGTCATTACAAAAGCTGATTCCGGAAGCGCGTGTAACGGTCGCTCATGGTCAAATGCGAGAGCGCGAACTAGAACGCATCATGAACGACTTCTACCACCAACGCTTTAACCTGTTGGTGTGTACAACCATCATCGAAACCGGTATCGATGTTCCGACAGCCAATACCATCTTGATGGACCGAGCCGACAACCTTGGTCTAGCGCAGCTTCACCAATTGCGTGGTCGTGTGGGTCGTTCTCACCACCAAGCTTATGCGTACCTGCTAACACCGCATCCGAAAGCGATGACCAAAGATGCAATTAAACGACTAGACGCGATTGCCTCTCTGGAAGACTTGGGTGCCGGCTTCACTCTCGCAACACACGATTTAGAGATTCGTGGTGCCGGTGAACTGTTGGGTGATGAACAGAGTGGTCAGATCCAATCCGTTGGCTTCACGCTATATATGGAAATGCTAGAGCAAGCGGTTGAGGCATTGAAAGAAGGTCGAGAGCCATCACTTGATGACCTGCTACGTGAGCAAACTGAGATTGAGATGCGCATCCCTGCGCTATTGCCAGACGACTATATTCCTGACATCAACACGCGCTTATCAACATACAAGCGTATTGCGAGCGTGAGTGACACGGATGAGCTTGCGGAGCTAAAAGTCGAGCTTATCGACCGCTTTGGTATTCTTCCTGACGCAACCAAGAACTTATTATCGGTTTCCGAGCTTAAGTTAGCAGCGGCCTCTATCAAGGCGAAGAAAATTGAAGCACACGATAAAGGCGGATTTATCGAATTCTACCCGGATGCTGACATAAACCCGAACTACCTTGTTAAACTGTTGCAATCTCAACCGCAAAAGTTTTCAATGGAAGGACCAACTAAGTTCAAGTTTACGATACCATTGGTCGACAGACGGAAACGAATTCAATTTGTTAGTGATCTATTAGGCGAATTCAGACAGAACTTGCTGCCTTCAGCATAAAGCCTAATCCACTTGCACATATAATTTATCCAGCCGGTAGTGCGGCTGGAAAACGGAGTAAAAATGAAAAGACTGATCCCACTGCTACTATTGTTCGTCTCACTGCCAAGTTTGGCACAGAGACAATTTGATATAGAAGTGATCATTTTTAAGCGCGCAGTTGATGCCGAGAAGGTGAATGAGTCTTGGCCAAACACGCAGCCAAAGATTTCACTTGAGCGCGTTGGTTCATTTCAGGACACCCAGTACCGAGCAAGCAAAGGGGTAAAAATGCTCCCTTACTCGGAGTACAAACTGACGCCTCAGAAAGATAAGCTAAAGCAGCATGCTGGCTTTGAAGTACTGATGCATACGGCTTGGCGTCAAGGCGATCAAGGTAAGAGCTCAGCACCCGTGTTCCACATTCAAGCAGGTAAAGACTTCTCGAAACAATTCAATGCTGACGGTTCAGAAAAAGGCGCAGTAACTGCATCTGCAGATGGCTTCCAAGAAGAGACTATCGACAAGCCGCTTTACGAACTAGACGGCAAGCTACAAATCTATGTTCAGCACTACCTATACGCTGAAACCACTCTAGATTTGAAAGCACCAAGCGTTCGCGAAGTGAAGCTGCAAGAACAGCAAATCGAACTCGACTCTCCAGTAAGCGGTGCTGAGAGCAATGTTCAAGTGGGTAACCTAACGGAAATCTCACCAACTGTTGAAGTCGAAGAGTTCCTTAAGAGCTACCGTATGGAGCAAAAACGTCGAATGCGCAGTACTGAGACTCACTATCTTGACCACCCGCTTCTTGGCATGGTGATTCAAGTTCGTCGCGTTGCTCAGTAAACAGCCCTAGTGATATAGCGACGAAGCTAGTTGGTTTGTTAGCACCCAAGCTATAATTCTACTAATCATTCAAAACGCCCTCCATTGTGAGGGCGTTTTATTAAGTGCTGGCTACTTTCAGCAGGTACTTACAAATTTAATTGGTACGCCCTATGAGTCCAGACTTCCAGATCAATACTCAAAACCTTAGCCTAAGAATTATTGAGCCTTCTGACGCTCACGAGTTTTCTCAACTGATAAAGTCTTCCCCTAGCTTGCTGCCGTGGGTCGACTGGTGTCATGATCGGTTCTCAATTGCAGAAGCTGAGAAGTTCATTCTGGCCACTCGTTTAAACTGGGTGAAAGCCGATGCGTTTGGCTTTGGCATTTTCGAGCGAAAAAGCGATAAGCTGGTTGGCATGGTGGCGATCAATGAGCTTTACCACACCTTTAATATGGCGAGCTTAGGGTATTGGGTTGGCGACCAATTTCAACGAAAAGGCATAGCAAAGGAAGCGATGCTAGCTCTGTTTGAATTTTGCTTTGCTCAGCTCAAGCTAACGCGTTTAGAGATTGTCTGTGATACCGAAAACCTACCAAGCCAAAAGCTCATAGAGAAGTGTGGTGCAGAACGAGAAGCCATTGCCAAGAATCGCTTTATCTTCAACGGCAAGCCAAAAGATGGTGTGGTTTACTCGGTATTGCCACCGGTGGCTTAGCAATACTCAACAAGGCAACCACTTAACTGACACGATCAAAAAAGAGCTCCGAAGAGCTCTTTTTTACTATCAGCGTTAAGCGTTTTGAAAGCTTAACTCTTCTTCGAAAAGCTAGCTAATTAGTGAAGCTTTAGGTTTGGACGTAGAACACGGTTAATACGACCAACCAACATCATTAGAGATGTCTTGATGATTCCGTGAAGCGCCATCTGGTGCATGCGGTACAAAGAGATGTAAACCACACGAGCAATACGACCTTCAACCATCATCGAACCTTTAGTCAGGTTACCCATCAAGCTACCGACTGTAGAGAAACGGCTTAGTGATACTAGTGAGCCTTTATCTTTGTAGATGTAGTCTTTCAGGTCACGACCGTTCAGCTTAGCAATGATGTTGCTGAATGCGCAGCTTGCCATTTGGTGAGCCGCTTGAGCACGAGGTGGAACAAATGAACCATCCGCCTGTGTACATTGCGCCAAGTCACCGATAGCAAAGATGTTGTCATCAAGTGTCGTTTGCAGCGTGTTTTTCACAACCAGTTGGTTGATACGGTTGGTTTCAAGACCACCAATATCTTTCATGAAATCTGGCGCTTTGATACCTGCTGCCCAAACCATAATTTGAGCAGGAATTTTGTCGCCATCTTTCGTTGTTAGGCCATCAGCGTCCGCTTGCGTCACCATAGTATTGGTACGAACGTTCACACCAAGCTTAGTCAGCTCAGAGTGTGCAGCGCTTGAAATACGAGGTGGAAGAGCAGGAAGAATACGCTCGCCCGCTTCTACTAGGTTTACATTCAACTTGCTTGAGTCTAGGTCACCGAAACCGTATGTACGAAGCTCTTTCACAGCGTTGTGAAGCTCAGCCGACAGCTCTACACCAGTCGCACCCGCACCAACAATCGCGATGTCTACCGTACCTTGACCATTCTTAGCGTGTAGCTTCAAGAACTGGTTGTTCATTTCGGTACGGAAACGGTGAGCTTGCTCTGGGCTATCAAGGAAAATACAGTTGTCACGAACGCCAGGAGTATTGAAGTCGTTAGACGTTGAACCCAGTGCCATAACCAGAATATCGTATTCAAGCTCACGGCTTGGCATCAGCAGTTCACCGTGCTCATCTCTCAGCTCACTAAGTGCAATCACTTTACGTTCACGATCGATGTCGTTCAGGCTGCCCATTTGGAAATCGAGGTAATGGTTTTTTGCGTGCGCGCGGTAACTTAACGCATCAACACCTTCATCTAGAGAGCCAGTTGCTACTTCATGAAGTAATGGCTTCCATAGGTGGCTTGCTTTACGGTCTACCAGTGTAATCTGGGCACGTTTCTTACGACCTAAAGTGCGGCCAAGCTTAGTTGCTAGTTCTAAACCACCAGCACCGCCGCCTACTACGATAATTTTTGTCACAATGACAATCCTCTACAAAATGAATTAATAGGGTTCGGCTCGATTACTCCAACCGATAAATTCTATGTATCTACCCGGCCTTTACATAAGGCTGTGACATATTGGATAACCGCGAAAAAGAATAACGACAGCGCACCGAGTAGTTAGAGGGATTACAAGCAACAAACATCCGCTTGTCGACTTGCTCACGTGGATAAAAAAGGTGACGACCTTAGAGGCAGTACACAAATAATGGGCAAGTTTTATCACTCGCTCTCAATTTTTTTTGATATTTATCAAAATATTTTGCTTTGGAACATTATATATAGCAAACCGATGACCGCAACTAAAATCCTTACCCTCAATGAGGATTCGCCGCCAAATAGTTAACGTTTGCGCAAACTTATCAACATAGCAGCTACGACAGCATCATCAATAGTAACGTTACATTCAAAATAAAAAAAAAGCGGCACTCATTGAGTGCCGCTTTTTATAAAATGCTTAGTATGTTAAGCGTCTTTGAAAGCTTTCATTGCTTGAAGATGTTGAGAGATTTTTTTGAATTTATGGCTCTCTTTCTCATCCCAAATCACATCGTAGTAATCTTCGAGTGCAGCAGCAGTTTTGCTATTGTCGTGAATTTCATCTTCGCGAGAAAGCACCACTAGGCAGCGACCTTTGTTTTTCATGCGGTATTGTTCCACACACTTAGTCGCAATATCTTCGTACTCTTCAGGACGATCGATTCGGCCCACCATGTTATTTTCAGGTTGAAGATTTGGATTGAAAATAACCTGTTTGATACCACACAAGAAGCCAATACGCTCAGACCAAAAACCGCCTAAACCAACACCACAGATAATTGGATGTGGGTCATCTGATTGCTCTATCACTTTGTGCACCTCTTTCAGTAGGTGCTGCATGTCGTGCTTTGGATGCAAAGTACTGTAGTTGATGAAACGAACGTCATCATCAATGAATTGCAACTGCAGTATTTTTTCGTGATTGCCCGGGCTTGTTGAGTCGAAGCCGTGAAGATAGATAATCATTGTACCTCCCCCATTGAATATTGGTACGTTTTGATCAATCTAACACGAAAAACAAGGTTTTAAAGGGAAGACCATCGAAATTATATTTTTCACTTCCTAAACGTGATCCTAGCTACAGAAAGTGTGACTGAGAGCCTCAGCTTCACGCAGATAACTTTCATCACCCCACAGTTGATGAGCAAGCAAATACCACAACATTGCCATCATTCGACTTCGTGGTAACCACGCTTCTACACCATCCAACCAAGGCTGAACATCGTGAATACCACGCAGCTGACAGTACTTTTCAACCGTTTCTTGCACCGGGGCACCGGCGACTGAAATGGTTAAGGTTAGATCTAATCTAGGGTCAGCAATTGCCGCGTATTCCCAATCAATGATTTTAATCCCGTCACTGTTCTTCACTAGGTTATAACCGCCGAGATCAAAGTGACATAAGGAGAGGTCAACACTCGGGATACTTGGCGTTGTGCGCCACTCTTTATAAATAGTCCTGTAGATTTCTGTCTTATGAACGGCATTAAGCTGAAGCCAATAATGGTCCACTCGCGCTGTAAAGCTAAACGGCTTAAGTGGTAATCGTGCGGTGTTAACCAAATGCACAGAGATAAGCGTTTTCAGAAGGTCATCAAGATCTAAACCTTCATAAAGCGTATCCCCAGCAACCCATTCAACCAATAAGCCCTGCTCATTCACCACTATCGGACTTGGTCCAATACCAAGACGCTCGATGGCAGACAACACTTGGTACTCTTCATGGCGGGAAATAAAGAAGGCCTTGGTAATTGGTGTGATCGGACGCCACACGTATTCAGTTCCATCAGCAGAAACCAGCTTCCAACATCGGTTAGTCAGACCACCGGTGAGTGTCTGAGCCTTCACTGGCGGCTGCGAAAAATAGCCATCAAGCGAACTCAAACTGGTATCAAGAAGCTTAGCCTCAGACCAAGAAAAAATTGCCATTGCTCATTCCCTATTAACGTATTCGTTTCCCTACAAAAAAGACACTGACCAGAGCCAGTGTCTTCAAATATCAGCACATCATGTACTGAATTGGCGTGTAACCAACCTATCCACTTTCAAACGTAAGTGTTCATAGTTGGCAGTTAAGCGAAATTAAAGACCTAGTAGGCTCTTAGATTGCTGCTTACGGATTTCAGTCTCGTCAGCCCACTCGATTAAGCCAGACTCAAGGTCCATCAGACGCATAGTCATTTTGTAGTACACGTCTTCGTCGCTGCCTGCTTTCTTAACGATGCTTGATAGGTTGCCGTACAGCATGTACTGAGCACCAACCATCTTACCGAACTGAATCGCAGAGCTTTGGTTCACTAGCTCATCGTTGTTTTGGAAGTTTAGTTGGTCACGAACAGACTCTACACGGTCCATGTCAACGAAACGGAACTTACCAGAGTTCAGCATTTTTGTACTGATTGTGTCAGTGATTGACTCAGTATCGATGTGCTCACTTGTTTTGTTCTTGATTCGCTCTACGAACACGATTAGACGCTGATCACGAGTAATGTAAGACACTGAACCAGAAGCCATCATGCTATCAACCATCTCACCAGCAATAGTTTGAAGGTCAGTTGAACCGAAATCGATTGTTGTGGTTTCTACTGCTTGTGCATCACCGTAGCTTACCTTGTTCGAACAACCGCCTAAAATAACCGCTAAGCCTAGTAGCGCAATGACACTCTTTTTCATGATGTTTCCTCAACTTATCATTGAGTGGGGTTACCCACACTCTTAAATTTTTATCTGTGCGAATCAATTCGCTTTCTTAAGTGCTAGTCCACGTTAACTAGCACCGGTTATAACTAAATCTGTTCTTACTGCTCTCGGAACTGCACTCGGAATTGAGTTGCTTTCGGGTTTACCGATACTTCCGACAACGAAATGCTTTCAAAGCCACGTACAATCGCTTGCTTCCAAGGCCCTTGTTTCAAGTTGACCTCAAGTCCAGCATCGTCGTACCAATAGAAACGATAAAGGATGTGTTGGTCACCCTTATAGTTACTGTTTAAGCGGACAATACCTCGAGTGTGACCATCAATCTGATCGGTACGAATATCTTCAACTTGTAAACGGCTGCCCAATACATTGTCGCCAAAGAATACGTTCTGAGTCAGACTATCAACCCTTACGCCAGCTGTATTATCAGCACAACCAGCCAGAGCCATAACCGCTGCTAAGCTCACTAACCACTTTTTCATTACAGCCTCCCTAGCTGTTTATGCCACATTGTTGCGTTGTTTCCTTGTCGAGAAATCCATACCAAAGTGGTCTGCCCTTCTCGAATATCAAAATCGTAGGTTTTAGCGCCCGCTTCCAAGGTATATTGGCCGCTGTTTGCTACAAACGTACTGCTCTTAATCTCAGCTGGTAATGATTGCCAACTGCGAGTGTCTGGTTGCTCTGTCAGCGTGTTCCACACATTGAACAAAATGTTGCCAACGTCATCACCCTTGGTTGCCTCTTTACGAATGCGATCTTTTGCGACCACACGCAGTGCTTGGCGAATAACAATGCTCGTCATACGCTCAGAGAGATCGTTCTGAGCCATGGCGTTTACGTCGGTAATCAAATGCTCTTGCAGCGGCTGCCCACTGATTCGTAACGGAGAAAAACGCTCTACGTTCTGACTTGGGTAATATGGCAGCGCAAGAGAGTATATTGCTCCCTGATCGCGACTGTCATAAACAGGTAAATCCAATCGCCAACTGTCCATTGCTTGAACAGCACTCTGCTCTTGAAGAACAATCACGCGCCCTTGCCCGCTACTTAGCTTATATGACTGCTTGTAACGCTTCTCGAGTGTCGCTAAATCCTGTCGCATACCTAAGCGTGCGGCCGTTGCCATAGTTCTGTCGATAATCTCTTGGTTATCAGGCATCACCGCCAATGCACGTCGATAATCAACATAAGCACTGTTTAAGTCGTTTGAAGCTTCATAAAGCAGACCCGATAAAAACATCAGATAAGCGTTCTGCACTGACTGCAGCTTTTTACCCGCATCTGGGTAATTCGCGAGAATACTGCCAACATTGGCAGATAGCCCCTGCTTCTTCGCATCGCTGGCTGCTCTTTCTAGCTCTGCCTCACGCTGCTTCTTTGCTTGCTCTTGAACTTGGTTGGCGCGACGCATTTCAATCACCGCACCTTCTAAATCATTTTTCTTTAGATAATTCAAACCGAGATAGAGATGAAGAAAGCCCAACTCGTAATCGGGCGGCACATACTCGGTAATATTGTCATTCACTGCCAATGCACCCACACTGGTTGCACTGTCTGAGATTGAGATGACGGCTTTTCTCTGCTGCTCAGTAACAGCCTGATCCGCCGCTTCAAACGAAGACTTACTCTCTGGGTATTTTTGATCCAACAGATTGATTCTGCCTCTCTCAAAATTATCGAGAATATCGCCTGCTGCGTAATCTGGTAACTCTTGTTGAGCCTCTGAATAATCTCCAGATTTAACGGCTTGATAGATACTTTTATTTTGTGCGCTGTAATGACTGAACAGGTTACCTGCAGACATACTCGCGCATCCCGCGGTCAGCGCCGATAGTAGGGCAATGGAAGCGAATCTAAACTGTTGCTTCACTTATCGTCTCCGTGCATGTTTAAAATGCCAACTTTATTAGGGTCTGCTGACCTTTCGTGGTTAAATCAGCTCGAAAGCCACTAGTCTCATTATCAAAACGAAACGTGCTGTAAAAAGGATCTCAAGCAAGTAAATACTTGCTTCATAGGGCTCTGGCTAAGCAAAACCGATATTCAGACAACAGATAACAATTAAAGTTGGCATACAAACAACAAATTTTCCAACTTGTTGTTTGTGTTAATTAACTCATTAACTTATTTGATTAGCTCATAAGTAAAGGACCAAGCGGACGGCCACCAACTAAGTGCATGTGGATGTGGTAAACCTCTTGGCCACCATGAGAGTTACAGTTCACGATAAGACGGTAACCATCTTCCGCGATGCCCTCTTCTTTCGCTAGCTTACGAGCAACAGTAAACATGCGCCCCATCATTGCTTCATCTTCCACTTCAACATCGTTAGTCGTTGGGATCAGCTTATTAGGGATGATAAGGATATGACTAGGAGCGCGTGGATTGATGTCACGGAACGCTGTCACTAAATCGTCTTGGTATAGCAGATCTGCTGGAATTTCTTTATTAATGATCTTACTAAAGATGGTTTCTTCAGCCATGTTTTTCTCCGATAAAACATTTACTTTTTAGTGTTTTGAGTATGCGCTATGCCGCATCAAACCACAATAAACCCGCTGTAAAGCTTAATAAAAAACACCGTTCAAATCAAAGAAAACTGGTCTTAGCTCTCAAGAATGGCATGTTGATTATAACTGAGCGCTATTTTTGACGTGTGCGTCATAAAATGCGTAAGAGGAGCTCAATAGAATGCTGACAATTTTGTTATTTTTACTTTGACCTGACATTAGGTCTGCATTTTATTTAGGGAGAAAGCCATGAAGGGATCTGTGATCAAGCGTATGTACGCTGGTTTCGCACTGATCATCATCATGTTCGCAGTCACGATAACCATCATGATGAACAGCATGAATCAGATACACAGCAATTTTGAGAGTGTTTCAGAAACCTCATTACCGCTTGTTGCGCTTTCCAATCAAACAAGTGTCCAATTGCTTTCTGCTGATAAGTCATTCAAAGATTTCTTAACCACACAAAACGCTGAACGCATGTCTGCAATGCGCACAGAATTTGCTGCATCACAAAACGCTTTTTCAGAAGTTCTTGGCAATCTAGAAGCAGCAAGCCAAAACAACACCTCCCTCATCGAACGCATTACTCAGCTTAGAGCCATGGAAGAGCGCTACTTTGCTGAAGCGGATGAAGCGATGAACAATTACGTCGCGATGTTTGAAGCACAAGAGCAAGTACAAAAAGCATCACGCGATTTCCAACGCCTACACTCTGAGTTGACCGTTGGCATGAAAGAGTACGTAGCCGATCAGAAAAGTATCTCTGTGAAAGTAATGGCGAAAAGCTACTTCATCAAACTACAAGACGCAGAAGTAATCACATCAGACGCACTCGCGAGCTCTGATGTGGCATTCGTACAAAAAGCCGTTAACCAAAACAAGAAAGCCGTTACTCACCTAAACTACGCCTACCGCGGTTTAGCAACACAGCTACCTGCTCTTAAGAATGTATTCGATGAATCAGTTCAGAAGTTCACTAAAGACGTAGGCCAAAAAGGCGGTGTTCTTGATAAGCACAACAACTACCTACAAGCGAAGCAAGCACTTTATGTGAACATCGCTAATCTAGCGGTTGAAGTAGACCAAGCGATGGCAGTGCTAGACTCATTCAACGTAACAGCCGAAGAACAGCTCAACTCTTCATTGGCAGACGCGAGCAGCATCTACGACAAAGGCCTATTCAATGCTATTGCTATCGGTGTCGTTGTAACACTATTTGCGGCAGCGATTGGCTACCACATTGCTCACAGTGTAAGAGAACCACTAACCCGTATCCTTAAGACACTGGAAGGCCTAACAGAAGGCGACATGACACAGCGTATCGATATTCGTTACAACAACGAATTCAGCCGTGTAAGTGGTCACATCAACACCCTAGCCGATAATCTGCACAATATACTTGTGAAGCTTAACGATGCGTCAGATGACCTAACCAAAACAGCAAGCGTTAACCAGAAGACCTCTTCAGAAACTCAGGCTCAACTGAACAGCCAGCGTGAGCAGACTGCGACTGTAGCGACGGCGATGACAGAGATGTCTCACTCAGTACAGGAAGTGGCGAATAGCGCACAAAGCTCTTTGACTATGGTTCAGCAAGTCGAAACCGCTTCTGAATCGGGTCGTCAGATCATGAACACCAACATCAGCACCATCAACCAACTGGAAACTCGTTTGACCGAATCAGTTAGTGCGGTGGGTGAACTACAACAGATGAGTAGCCAGATTGGCTCAATCCTGGACGTAATTCGCGGCATTGCAGAACAGACTAACCTACTCGCACTGAATGCTGCGATTGAAGCGGCGCGTGCTGGTGAGCAAGGTCGTGGTTTTGCGGTCGTTGCCGATGAGGTTCGTGTGCTCGCACAGAAAACAACGCAATCTACAGCTGAAATCGAAACCATGATCAGCAACCTACAGTCCAGTTCGAAAACAGCAAGTAACGTTATCGAAAGCTGCATGAGTGATATGGACATGTCGGTACAACAAGCATCGAATGCCAACAGTGCAATGGAAGAGATTCAAGCCTTAATTCTAGAAATCAGCCATATGAGTACTCATATCTCTCAAGCAGCTGCTGAACAGAGTGAAACGTCAGGCGATATTGCGCGCAATATTGAAGACATCAACCACATTGCCGATGCAAGTTATCAAGCAATGTCATCGATCGCTGAGGCGAGCCAAAACCTAACGATTCTTGCGAATCAACAAGGAGATTTGGTTCATCAATTTAAGCTATAGATAAATGATGAAACCATAGATATTAGGTGAGATTGTTGGGACTTCTTACCCAATAGTGGTAACTATTTGAACAAGGGCAACTTTTATCAAGAGTTGCCCTTGTTTTTTATGAGCTTTGTCATTATATGGTTATTAAGGCTTGCTGTTTCCCGTTTTCTTTCACCTTTATGAGCGAGCCGCTATTAAGGAATTTATATGGCTGTTCATGTTGGCATTATCGATCAAGACCCCATTCGCTTGCTTACCCCACTGCTTGATAACCGAACGATCAGCACGCACATCGTGTTCATCGGCGATAAGAATCAAGTCGATATGTATCAGCGCTTAGACAGCGTTTTACAAAAGCGTGATATTACGAGCGAGTTTTTTGAAATTCCGACGATCGTAAACACGTCAGTGATTAAAGAATCCATTCAAAACCTTGCAGAAGATTTAAAAGCTCGTGGCCAAGAAGTGAAACTCAACGCTAGTTGTGGCCTTCGTCACCGTCTACTTTCGGTTTACGAAGTGTTCCGAACTTACCACTGGCCTATCTTCGTCGTAGAACCAAATAGTGACAAACTGTGCTGGCTTTACCCGAACGGAAAAGAAGACGCGCAAGTTCAAGACCGCATCACTATCGATGACTACCTAACCGTATTTGGCGCCCGTGGCGAATTCAGTGATGTGCAGCTACCTCCGCAACTCGATCAGAAGCTATACGAGCTAGGTGAACGTTGGGCAAGTAACGCACTTGAACTAGGTCCTGGTCTTGCGACACTTAACTACCTTGCAACCACTTGTCGCAAAGAGCAGAAGCTGGATGTTGAGTTATCAGAGAAGCAACAAGGCTATCGTGAACTGAATATGCTGTTAAGCGATTTAGTAGAAGCTAAAATTGCGACTTATGAGAATGGCACCCTAACCTTTGCCAATGAAGATGCTCGACGCTTCTCGAATGGCGAGTGGCTGGAAACTCTCGTTCACAGCACAGTAAAACAGATCCAAGATGACATGCCGACCATTCAAGATCGCTCTTTGAATGTTCAGGTATACCGCCAGCTTGGCGAGCGTGAAGTTCGAAATGAGCTAGATGTGGCATCTGTGGTGAACAATAAACTGCACATCATCGAGTGTAAGACGAAAGGCATGCGTGATGATGGTGATGACACCTTATACAAACTGGAATCACTAAGAGACCTATTAGGTGGTCTACAAGCCCGCGCAATGCTAGTGAGCTTCCGCCCACTTCGCCATAACGACATCACACGTGCAGAAGATCTTGGCCTTGCTTTGATCGGCCCTGACGAGTTGAAAGATCTTAAAACGCACCTAACAGCTTGGTTTACGGCTGCTGGCGGTAACGAAGATCAAGAGTGCTAAAAAGAGCAAGCTTCTCTTAAACCAATATAACAAAGGCAAGTCACAACTTAGTGACTCGCCTTTTTCTTATCTGTTTTCTCTCTGTCACTTAACCAGTAAATAAAAATGGCCGCATCAATCGATGCGGCCATTTCAAAATTTGCTGTCAGATTAAGACTTAAAGCACTTTTGCAACTTAAAGCATTTTACGAGCAGCTTCTACAACCACTTTGATTGAGCGTGCTTCTGTTACTTTTAGTGTGTCGTGATCAGGCGTCTCTTTTTGAGTACGGTTGATGATTACACCAGCAACACAACCCGCTTTCAGACCAGAACTTGCACACATAGTTAGCAGCGTTGCAGATTCCATTTCGAAGTTTAGAACGCCCATGTCTTGCCACTCTTGCATAGAACCTTGGAAACGCTTAACTACACGACCAGAGAACGTGTCGTAACGCTCTTGACCTGGGTAGAAAGTATCACTTGAAGCCGTAACACCCATGTGAACTGTTGCGCCAGCCTCTTCAACTGCTGCTTTCATTGCTGTCGCTACTTCGAAGTCAGCAACCGCTGGGAACTCCATTGGAGCAAAGTGTAGGCTAGCACCGTCTAGACGAACAGAACCAGTAGAAACAATCATGTCACCCACGTTTACGTGAGGTTGGATAGCACCAGTAGTACCAACACGTAGGAAAGTGCGAACACCCAGTTGAGCTAGCTCTTCTACAGCGATAGAGGTAGATGGACCACCAATACCTGTTGAACATACAACCACTGGCTTACCGTCTAGTTCTGCGCGGTAAAGTGTGTATTCACGATGGCTAGCAAGAAATACTGGGTTCTCCATCTCTTCTGCAATTTTTTGTACACGAGCAGGATCACCTGGAATGATCGCAAGAGTAGCACCGTTAAGATCTGCTTCAGTAACACCTAAATGGAAAACAGCTTGAGACATAGTTCGCTCCTTTTGGCTTATTGGGCTTTTTACCCTTATTTAAGCTCATAGTAAATTCGTGGGGTACGAACACACTCTAACCAAGCTCATTATAAAATGAAGTGACACAGCTCACACCATTGGTAGCAACAAGATTTCAAGTTTCACAAAAAACCGATTGGTATCACAAAAATAAGCAATCTCAGAACCTTCGTTGCATACTAATGAGACAAAAAACGCCTTTAACGTATTACCGCTAAAGGCGTTTATATAGAGTGCAATTTTGTATAAGAGTGTTGAATTTAGTCTGCTTTAGAGTTGAATCGTAGCAGGCGCAATGCGTTCAATGTCACCAGTGCTGTTGCACCACTGTCCGCTAAAACCGCTACCCACAAGCCCGTGATACCAAATAAGCTCGTCACTAAGAACACACCTTTCAAGCCAAGAGCCAGAGCGACGTTTTGACGGATATTATTGATAGTAGCTTGCGACAGCTCAATCATTGCTGGTAATTCCGTTAGACGGTTATGAGTCAGTGCTGAATCAGCAGTTTCCAGAGCAACGTCTGTTCCCCCACCCATTGCGATACCGACATGCGCGGTTTTCATCGCTGGCGCATCGTTAATGCCATCTCCAACCATCGCTACATGCGACTGTTGAGACAACTCTTGTACGTAAGACACCTTATCACTTGGAAGCAGGCTCGCTTTGTACTGCATACCAACCTTGCCACTGATCGCAGCAGCACTGCGCGGGTTGTCCCCTGTCAGCATAATCGATTGAATACCAAGACCATTAAGGCGCTCAATCGCTAACTTCGCATCACTACGTAATGTGTCTTGCCATGCAATCAAGCCAATCGCGTTGTCTGCCTGATCAGAGTCTTTAACCTCTAATGCAACAACAACGGTTTTACCCTCATCTTCTAGCGATTCGATTTGCTTAGATACCTGTGCATCCAAAGCGAAATCAAGCTTAGATGGCGCAAGCACTCGATATTTCACACCATCGACGTCACCTTCCACGCCACTACCAATCAGCGCTTTCTTGTTGTGTGACTCAGGAATATCGATGCCTAATTCTTCAACTTTTGCCACCAGCGATTTTGCCAATGGGTGAGTAGAGCCAACTTCAATAGCACCAACCACACGAAGCATCGCATCTTTCTGCCAACCTGACAGTGGCTCAATATCAGTCACCTGAGGCTTACCTTCGGTCAGTGTACCTGTTTTATCGAAAGCAATGGTTTCGATCTTACCAAGCTGCTCAAGTGCTGCACCGCCTTTGATTAGCGCGCCACGTTTTGCAGCCGCAGCCAAACCAGACGTGATCGCTGCAGGTGTTGAAATAACAAGTGCACAAGGACATGCGATTAGCAGTAGTGCTAGACCACGGTACACCCATGTTTCCCAAGGTTGAGCAAACAATAATGGTGGCGTGATGATGACGAGCAAAGCCACTACCATCATCAATGGTGTGTACCAACGACTGAACTTATCAAGGAAACGTTCTAGTGGCGCTTTACGTGATTCCGCTTCTTCAATCAGGTGAAGAATACGGTCAATGGCGTTCTCCCCCTGTTTAGAGGTAATCGTAATGCGTACTACTTTATCGACCACTACGGCACCGGCCATGATGCTATTACCTTGGATATGCTCCACAGGCACAGACTCGCCAGTCAACGCACTTTCGTCAAAACTCGCAGCATCGGTAATCAACTGGCCGTCTGCTGGCAAACGAGAACCCGCAGCCACTTCAATCACATCACCAGGTACCAACTCGCTTACCGCTACTTCAACACGTTCACCATTGATAATCTTGGTCGCATTCTCAGGTACTAAAGCCATCAGCGCTTGAACGCCACTTCTCGCTCTAGAAGAAGCAAAAGCCTCTAAGCGTTCGCCAATCAAGAACAGAAGCAATACCATTGCCGCTTCTGCAGTCTCGCCTAGGTATATTGCACCCAGTGCAGCCACACTCATTAAGGTTTCTATCGCGAAAGGAGTTCCCGAGCGGGCTAGTTGAACGGCTTTCTTAGCGACCGGATACAATCCAAGTAGACATGTCGCGATGAATAAGCCTTCACTTAATTGAGGCGCTGAACTTTTCAGTAACGCCGCGAACAGCATCGCAGCAGCTATCGCTATGATCTGTAAATTAGGTTGGATATGCGCTTGCCAAAACGTCTCTGGTTGTTGTTTTTCTTTCTTAGAACCCACTTCCGTTAACGGGAAGCCAGTGGTTATAGAGACTTGTTCGATAGTGTCTGCAAGACTTTCATTGTTATATTTCACAACCAGTTTTTCGGTAGCAAAGAGCACCTTCGCTTGAATTACACCGTCGATATTACTGATCGCTTTTTCTATTTTTCTGGCACAAGCTGGACAGTCCATTCCGGAAACTAACCAACTTTTAGAAAATTGGGCATCGTTCGTTATCGTTGAGGACTGACTGTCTTCTTCTCCACTGTCTGAACTACAACAGCCATCACCCGATGACGCGACTGTAGCTGGAGAAGAGCTGCAACATGCTGATGATGTACCAGCTGCAGTAATGCTTGAAATTTTAGGGCTAGAGCAGCTTGTTGCGGCTGCTTGTGGTTGAACGTCCACTTTTACTGAGCGGCACGCTGCGTGTTTTGCGCACATAATGTATCTCCTTAATACTTCAATACCCTCGGAGTGGTTACTCAGTCATTAAAGCAACCAACCCCAAGTTCATCGAAAGTATAAACCTTGGAGGTAGCTCCAAGGTCAAGAAGAAGTTTTCGTTTAATACAATTTATTTAACAGTCTCAACCAAGTAGGTCGCTATTATTGAGGCTTAAGTTCTGCACACTCTTCTCTGTTCGCTGAAACATCATCAATCAACACGGCATCATGAGAACAGAAAGGCTGTGTATTCAAACTTACGATAGACACGTCATCTTCAACAGGCTCAACATTAGAGCCCTGCATCAATTCAGAGATGTGGTAACGAAGCACTAAGACACCCAACAATCCAAACAGAATATTACCCAGCGCTTGTCCGTAAAGAACGCCTAACGCGCCATACCATTGCGAACCTAAATATACAAAAGGCAAGGTACCAAGTGTCGCTTTACCTAAATTCAGAGCGGTGGAATACAGCGGCCTACCTAGATTATTAAACGAGGTGTTCGCGACAAACAGTGCACCATTAAAGATGAAAGTAATGGCTACATAGGTACAAAAAGCAGCAACAATGATCGCTGCATCCCCTTGCAGACTAAAGCCATGAATCACGAGATCTTGTAGGAAGTACAACAGGACACAAACCACAATGGTGTACACCGTGGTCACAAACAAAGAGTTATTGAGCGTCTCTTTGACTCTGTCCATTCTCTCGGCACCAAAGTTCTGACCAATGATTGGCCCTACCGCGCCAGACAAGGCAAAAATCACAGCAAAGCACACCGGTGTTAAGCGACCTATCACCGCAAAGCCCGCAACGAAGTCTTCACCATATTGTGCAATACCTGTCGTGACAATGGCATTGCCGATAGGTGTAGCGGTGTTAGTAATGATTGCAGGAATCGCGATTGCCAAGATTGGGCGGATATTGATGCGCCACTGCACGAATGATGGCGGAGCCACCAACTCATGACTGCGAATCAAAGGATAAAGTGAGAAGAAGAGAACCGAAAAACGTGCCACCACAGAAGCGATAGCCGCACCCTCAATGTTCCAACCAAAGCCAAAAATAAACAGAGGGTCTAAGATCGCATTTACGATCCCTCCCGACAATGTCGCCCACATTGAACGCTTAGCATCACCCGCGGCTCTTAGGCCAGCACCTGCAGCCATCGCAAGCGCCAAAAATGGACCACTCGGTAATAAAATCTGTAAATAAGCTTGTGCACGCTCTGCGGCCAAGCCTTTCGCGCCAATGGCTGCCAATAGCTCAGGGATATAAGCGTACATCACAGCAGTAACCGTCGAGCTAATGACAAATGCGGTCAGCATAATACTGGTGCTGAGGTTTCTAGCTTGGTCTCTATTTTTTGAGCCAATAGCTTTTGATACCAAGGCGCCCATCGCAATGGAAGTACCAATCGACACAGAAGTAGAAAAGAAAGTGAGTGTGCCAGCAAAACCAACCGCAGCAGCCAATTCAACCTGACCTAGCATACTGATAAACAACATATCGAGCAGGTCGACCACAAACAGTGCCATCAGGCCGACTGAGCCTGCTCCCGACATCACCAAGATGTGGCGCATCGTTGAACCTTCTACAAACTTTGCAGTTTGGTTTGACATGAAACCTCCAAAAGCAGAAACACCACAGACCAAATCTATCGACCGACAAACAGGTCTAAATAGAAAAGCTCCACGAAGAAAAAGGCGCTAGTGCGCCTTTTTTATTTAAGGGTGTTGAGAAAAATAATCGTTCTTAACACGCTACTATACAGGATGTTGGAAACATTCATCTAAGTTCTTGCCGATTGCTCTTAACACATCGGTTCGAGTGATAATGCCAACCAATTTCTGATTGTCGATGACAGGATAAGCTTTTGGTTTACCTACCTGCATCATGTCTGCCAATTCGATAATGGATAAGTCTGGTGCGACTGATAGCACCTCTTGGTACATACAATCACCAACAACGTGTGTGTCTTGGCAGAAGTAACTAACTTTAACTAGCTTCTCTAATAAATCTTGTTCAGAAAGGAAACCAATCACTTGTTCATTGTCATCAATAACTGGTCCACCCATGTGATGACTGCTCATCACTTTGTCTAACGCTAGACTTAACGGCATATCAGGAGTGAATGTCACAACCTGCTGCGTCATGTAATCTTTCACTTTAATTGAATGCATAGCGTTCTCCCTAAATACTTTGCGTCATGTTTTTATCTGCTTCTTTCATTTAATTGTTGTCTAAAATCTTGATTTTACTAAATGGATTTCAACAATTTTATTGATAGGCAAAACCTAACAAGACAAAAAAGCGAGGTAGATAAAGGGTTGAGCGCATTTTCAAACATCCAAAAAAAGTAAAAAAAAGAGCCCTTACAAAGTCTTACTTTCTCTTTCTCGACCTTACTTAGCCGCACTAGCCTGTATACATAAACCCTGTAATCTTCACCGCATCAATAATAAAAACACCACTTGAGAAAGTTTATGCAACACAACGAAAATACTATGTATGCGTATGTTTATAAGGGCCAGAACGGCACTGACAACACACTCATTGCCACTATCGGTAACCAAGAAAAGCCTCTGGTTTCAAATTGTCTCGATGAAATAAAAAACATGTCGAATCTAGCCATTGATTTAGCCGCTCAACACAATCTAAGGGTCAAGCTCGTCAAATATCAAAAAGAGCAAGAGATCGATTTCGGCATGTTCTTCAAATAACCATTCACATACTCCCCCTTCGCTATACGGCAGCCATGTTCGAGTGGTTGCCGAATTCAGACTGACAAGCTTGAGCAACAAACGGTATACTTGATAAACACCAAGTTCTCCTCTTTATTCGGTCTCGTATGTCTTTATCCACCGCCATCTCTAAGATCAAAACTTACTTCAGCACATTGCTGGATTTTCAGTCCCGTATTTGGGTGGTTCATATCTTTGAAGATTCGATTACTGACCAATCATTTGTCATTAATGAGGATGCCTTTAAAGAACCGCTAGAGTGGATGAGAAAGCGTGATTACCAATCAAAAATGCTCGATCGTGTCGATAAAATGAAGATATCACAGGTTATCGAGATTCAATTCGAAGACAAAATGCATAGGCTGATGCGAGTAAAATAGTGGTTCATTCCTGACCATTTAACCGAAACACCCGATACAAAAAAGGCCAGCAATCGCTGACCTTCTCTTACAAGCTCTGTCGTATTTCAACTAACGTGCACAGTACTCATGCCATAGACGTACCGCTTTTTGGTAGGCCTCAGTTTTGTCATGCGTCTCCGCAAACAAAATAGCGGTCATACTATCGACCACTGTGTTCGCCATCAAAGTCATCTCTTCAGCGGGTGTCCCGAGTATACATTCACTCGGCAATGGTAGATCTGAGTTCATCATCTCTTCCCAATAGAAAGACTCAACTTTATCAGGAGAGCTCATCCATACCGTTTGACTCACTTTCGGGTTGTATTCCGACTCACCGTTCATTCCTTTGAAAGAGATAACCGAATGGGATTTGTTGCCAATCACATGTTCAACTTCAGCATGAAGCTGTGGGAAGCCAGGGTGAAAGCTGCCACGTAAACCTAAACGGCCACCACCAGGGTTCAATGCTCGAACTACCGTATTGATCGGCGTTCTCAACCCATAACGATGCTTCCAACCAATCATGGTTTGCGCTTCAGGAGCAAAATTAGCCAACGGTAAATAGACAATGCCATCTTGCTCAAGGATCGACTTAGCATGTTCAGGGTTATCAGCACGTTGCACACCGACATCTTGCAAATGGCTTTCTACGTGCGTTCTACCGCTCGGCTTGTCCATGTAACCGTGCATTAATACCTTGTAGCCGTTATCCGCCAAGATCTTAGCCGCCAGCAAGTTCCATGGCTTACCACTTGCACTTTCATTGCGCTTACCGGCATAACACGGCCAATCAATATCAGCCCCTAAATCGGGTACGCGAGATTGAAACGCTTTAACAAAGCCAGCAATCTCTTCATTGGTCTCGTTCTGCACACGAATTAACATCAGTAGCATAGCCATCTGGTCGTCACCGACCTGTCCGCTTAAATACTCATCCATGATGCGGTAGGCTTGTTCGAACGACAAAGGCTTACGCCCTCTTTCCCCTCGTCCAACTGTACGAATACACTCTAAAATACTACTCATTGATTGTTTATTCTCTTCCGTTGATATCAATAAAATTCGAATACGCTTTCGATTCTATGATACCCACAGTGCATTGCAAAGCGATTCAGGTGCTAACACTCTAATTACCAAAACCATCGTGGGAGTTCTAAAAGTAAACTTCGTGGTGTAAAATTAACGTATGCAATGCTAACCGCGACATATTGAGTAGTATCCAAATGACTGTAAAGAAAACACTGAGCCAAAGAAAACGTGAATCGATCGTTGCCGCTGCTATCGCAGAATTTACTGAGCACGGTTATAAGGCCACCAGTATGGATAAAATATCGAACCGAGCAGAAGTGTCTAAACGCACCGTCTATAACCACTTTGCCAGTAAAGAGCTGCTTCTCGAGGAGATACTAGACAGTATTTGGAGTAAAACGCTCGCCGCCACGCACTTCCCTTATCAAGCTGAACTGCCTCTTGAACAACAGCTCGCATCAATCGCGAATCAAGAACTAGAGCTTTTAGAGTCTGAAGGTTTTATCGATTTATCACGCGTGCTTTTCTCTGAGTACTTCCATAATGCAGAACTCGCGAGCCAAGCAATGGAGAAATACTCTCAAGCAGAGAGTGGGCTGATGACTTGGATAAAAGCAGCGCAGGCCGATGGTCGCTTAGTCGAGCTCGACCCTCTGTTTGCTTCAACTCAATTCATTGCACTCATTAAGTCGTTCGCTTTTTGGCCGCAGATCATTGGTCATGCCCCTTCTCCAGACGCACAGCACAAACATATCATCGTGAACTCAACGGTTGAGATGTTTCTCAAACACTACCAGGCCAAATAAAAGTTGAGCCCTGCTAAGTTTTGCTGGGTTTTAATTAGAGATAGATAAACGAGTGAGGTATGATTTGCTCGTTTTGTGGCTGAGCAGTTTGCCAGTTGCAGAATCTGATTTATTTCAGCCGTTGTTCAGATACAAAGACCACTATTTCATGCCAAAGTTGATAAGCAAAATTTGGGTACACGTTTTTATGCTGCTTGCGATGTTAATGGCCACCATCAGTGTGGATAGCATTGCGAGTAACAATATCGTGGCATCTCAACATCTATCAACGCCGTCAAACAGTATCTCGCCTTCACAGCCAATTACCCAAGCTAACATTGAGCATCATTGTTGTGGCTCAGTCTGCTTGTTAAAAATGCCACCATTGATTGTGTCTGAGTCCTTCGATACTCAAATTGCCTCTTTGGCTCTTATTGAAAAAGAGCCTTCACACAAAGCGATTATTGCGCCTCAAGCACCTTATCGCCCCCCTATTTCTTAATCGTTTGTCCCAAATTGGCAATCCATGCCACCCAAAAACAGCAGTTTTGCTGTGCTTAATGACATTCAAATTTAGGAAATAAACACATGAAAAAACTATTTAGCCTTTTTGCTGCTCTAATTATGAGCGCTTCAGTCAACGCCGCTCAGTTTGAAGAAGGTACTCACTACAAGATCCTTGATGTAGCAAAAGCAGAAAAGCCAGTTGTGACAGAGTTTTTCTCTTTCTACTGCCCACACTGTTACAAATTCGAAGGGGTAATTAAGTACCTAAAAGAAGATCTACCGGAAACAGCAAGCTTCCAAAAAGTTCACGTCGCTTTTATGGGTAACAATATGGCCGTGCCGATGGCAAAAGCTTACGCAACTATGATTGCGTTGGATGCTGAAGAGAGCATGGTTCCTGCTATGTTTGCTCAGATCCATGAGAAGCAAAAGACACCACGCGACGAAGCTGAACTGCGCCAAGTATTCATTGATAATGGTGTCGATGCGAAGAAGTTTGACGCGGCATACAACAGCTTTGCGGTTAACTCGATGCAGAAACGCTTTGATCAACAATTTGATGCAAGCACCTTAACCGGCGTTCCTGGTGTGCTGGTCAATAACAAGTACATCGTAAAGCCGGACCAAATCAAAAGCTACGAAGAGTACAACCAGCTAGTTAACTACCTGCTAACGCTCTAAGTCGTATTTCATCTCCAAGCCAGTGAACTCATCACTGGCTTTTTTATCTCTATCGGCGCTCAGAGCGCATGTAAATTTAGACTAGCGCTATTGTTCACTGGCATCCGCAGTAAATTTTCATATACTGCACCTTATTAAGTCATCGACTATGTTGTTGTACTGAAAATACTCGTACTCAAAACCCTTAGCACTCAAATATTGGGACCTTTATGATCACTCTGACTACCAACTTTGGCGACATTGAAATTGAACTGAACCTTGAAAAAGCACCAGTAACGTCGAAAAACTTCCTTAAATACTGCCAAGACGGTTTCTATGAAGGCACGACATTTCACCGTGTTATTGAAGGTTTCATGATTCAAGGTGGTGGTCACACTATCGACATGACAGAAAAACCAACACGTGCGCCTATCGTGAATGAAGCAAACCGCGGGTTAAAGAACGTCATTGGCTCTATAGCAATGGCACGTACTGATGCACCACATTCTGCAACAGCACAATTCTTTATCAACCTTGATGACAACGACTTCCTTGATCACACCTCGACTACGAACGCAGGCTGGGGTTACGCGGTATTCGGTAAAGTATCGGCAGGTATGGATGTAGTAAATAAGATTGCAGCTGAACCAACGACAATTCGCTGGGGTCACGAAGATGTGCCTTGTGAAGATATTGTGATTACAAAAGTCACGATCAACGAATAAATCGCACCGAAAATTGCAACAAATGGTGAGACTCAGTCTCACCATTTATAACTATCAATATTATCAACTGTACTTATTGGTGTACGGTATATTTATATAATCAACCCTATCCTCGCTATTCATCAGTCTCAATGACGTGTTATGCTCCTGATCTGCAAGCTTCTCCAGCATTGCGATCAACTTACATTGGACGTAACTCTAACCATGACTCGACTCTCTTTGTGGACAACAGCGCTCTTATCTTCTGTTGCCAGTTTCTCAAGTTCAGCTTTCGAAGTTGATACGCGAGAATCACAAGAACCTGAACTGGATGACCAATTTCGTGTCATTGCCATTCCCTTTTACGATCCAAGTGTAGATACAGGCATTTCTGTCGTTCCTATCTATAACTTCTATGCTGACGGCGAGTCAAAGAACGCATCAACGTTATCTGCAACGCTGACTTACACGCAAAATGATAGCTATTACATCAAAGGGAATGCTGAGCTCTTATTGAAAGGCGATTCAATTCGGTTTAGCGGTGAAATGGGCTTCTCTAGTACCAACATTACCTTGGTCGATCTGGTTGATACTAACCACCAAGAGTACACGTTCGATGGTGATTTCTATTTCAAAGTCTACGACAACATCTATCTCGGGATGGGTTTAGACTACTCCACCGCTCGTTATCTTGCCGATACACAGCGAGACAAACTTTTACTCAAACTCACTGGGTTTAGTGATGAATACGAAGCCGACACAGGAGCAAAGTTCTCTTTCTTGTGGGATGAACGAGAGCACTACTACTACCCTTATCATGGCTTTTTATTCGAGCTGACCTATGAAGACCATGGAGAATGGCTTGGTAATGACAAAGATGCGACCTACTCTTCGCTCTTTTCAGATTACCGACTGTTTTACAGCTTAACGCACAATGACAATCACATCATCGCAAGCCGCTGGGTGACTCGTTATCTACTGGATGCTGAAAATGCCCCAAGTAGTGCATACAGCACCTATGGTCGACAAGGGCGAAATGTTCAACGTGGTTTCGTCGCGGGTGATCACATCGCTTCGCATATGACCAATCTTGAAATGGAATATCGCTATTCGATTTCAGGCTCGTCCATCAACTTCTTGAACAACGTCGCGGTGGTCGGTTTAACGGGTGTGGGCAAGGTGTTTGGTGAAAGGCTGAATCCAACTGACCCTTATCATAGCTTTGACGATGGTGACCTTCTGACGATGGTTGGTCTCGGGCTACGTTATCGTTTAATGCGCCAAGAACGCATCAATGTGCGAATGGATTTCACCTACAACAACGAAGATGAAGTGCTGGCCTACTTTAGCTTAGGTGAAAATATCTAGCCCAAGCTGTAGCATTTTTAAAGCCATTATATCTAACCGATGATTCCCCCAAGCCTGTAACAACTCGATTCGTACAGGCTTTCTGTTTGTAGAGCCTCAAGTAAAACCTACCAACGAGAGCGATAAGTGCGATGACAAGCTCGGCATGTATTATTGGCCGAGTCTAACCCACGCTCAGCTTTACTTTTGTCCTGTTCAAGACTGGCTTGCTGTAACTCAATAAAACCTTGATTCATCTGTAACATCAGTTGATTGAATTTCTCAGGCTTACTCCATACCGCCTCTTTCGCTTTACCGCCTTTATCACTCACAGCAAAACTGTTGGTGAGAATGAGTCCGTGCTCTACCAAGTTATCACTTAATCTCTCAACCTTTTGCCAATCTGTATTTCGATTCCCTAATTCTGAAGATACTTGCTTGTTGAGTTTTTCTATTGAGCTAAAAGCTTGTTGGCGATTGTCGACCGCTTCAGTTGCGGCAATAGTGCTCATTGGCACTGCGATAAGTAAAGCGATAGTCAGTTTTTTCATAGTGTCACTCCTGTTTATTGGTTGATTGATTTACTGATCTTTCAATTCGAATCGATGAGATGCATTTAATTTACACAACAACAGTTGCGCACGCAACTATTGTTGTGTAAATTAATATCACTTCGTAAACGACAACTGGGAAATGAACTATGAAAATTTGGGATCTACCAACACGACTGTATCACTGGTTACAAGCACTACTATTCATTGGCCTAGCGGCATCTGGTTTTAGTGGCAATGGTCCACATGTTTATCTTGGTCTCGCACTGTTTAGCCTAATTTTGTGGCGATTGGTTTGGGGATTCATTGGCAGTGACACGAGCCGCTTCTCACAATTTGTTAGCTCTCCTCACGCTGCATTCCAGTACTTACGAGGTAAAATCCAGCCAAAGCCAGGGCATAACCCATTAGGGGCTTGGATGGTCATCGGTATGATCACCACCTTGTTCATCCAATGTATTACAGGGCTTGTTATTGCAGGTTTCTTTGATGCGCTCCCGGGCTCGGAAGTCCTTCTTACCGATCGCGTATTTGAAGTTTCAGGTGTGGTGCACGGCATTGCAGCACGTATGTTAGTGGTCTGCGTCGTTCTGCACCTCTTGGCAATCATGACTTACAAGCTACGTTCAAAACCACTGGTGTTAGCCATGATCACAGGCAAACAAAACCACGCACCATCAGTGGAAAGTTTCGAAAGTGGCACTCAATTAGCTTTTTCATCAAATAGCAAAGCATTGTTGGTGCTAATTGCATCGGTATTAGTTACGATGACAATAGTTGTTATGTCATAAAAATTAGGTACTAACGAATGCCAGAAGAGTTTGATAGACAAAATAGTTTCGGATGGATGATCAATGTGATCGCGAATAAAGCGAGCAAGGATTTCGACCTTGAGCTAAAGAAACACGGCCTAACCATCGCTTTATGGCCAACTTTGATGTGTTTGTGGGAAGAAGAAGGCGTTACGCAGCGTGATATTGCCGAAAAATCTAAAGTAGAAAACTCAACAACAACACGAACCTTAGATAAGTTAGAAAAACTTGAGTTGGTCGAACGGAGAGCGGACCCAAACAGTCGACGCTCTTTTAGAATCTACCTAACAGAAAAAGGAAAAGCACTTGAAGAAGTGTTGATTCCTATCCCAATAAAGTTAAACAAAGAGCTGATGGAAGCGCTTGATACAGATGAGCAGCAACAAATGATCGGCTTGCTTAAGAAAATGGTCGCGGCTATTTAGCTTGGAGCTAACTCAGCAACGACCACTCAGTGCCCTAGTTCAATAGACCCTCACCACAGGCGAGGGTTTTCTTATTTTCGTGACCACTTAATGTAACAAAACAGGGACGCAATGATCACCGCTCCACCCAATAGCTTTTGCATCTCAACGGTTTCACCCAACATACTCACGCTGAGTAATAGTGTCCAAACCGGCTCTAGAATCATAATCAGCGCCGCCACTTCCATATTCACTGAGTGCTGCCCTACCGTTTGCAATAAGTAACGAATAGAAGTCGCCACAACCGCTGAAACAATAAACCAGAAAACCAAGGTTTTAGTGATCTCGAACTCAGGTTGAGCCGTCATTGAAGCGAACGCTAAGCCGCTCACACCCACAATAAATAGCTGCACGCAGATTGAGGCGATAGGCTTAATATTAGTAATCACGCGCTTATTCATTACAAAGTGAATGGACAGCAGCATAGAAGCCAATAAGAAGTAGAGCTGACTTTGTTCGACATGCCAACCGTTGGTCAAGGTGAGCAATAACATACCAATTATCGAAATCGGAAATGACATCCAAAAGGCGCGGTTAGGTTTGACTCGAAACAGCACCCAAGAGACAAATGGCGCAATGATCATCGCGAGGCTCATGATAAATGCCCCTTCAGATAAAGTCTCTGTCACCGAAACCGCAAATACCCACACCTGTAATGAAGCCGACAACAATAAACCCACTCCGCAAAGAGATAGAATCTGCTTAAAAGAGAGCTTGCGAATATAGTGAATACAAAACGGAAGTAGAATCAGGCTTGCCACAACAAACCGTACACCAATGAACACTGGCCCTGGCATTTCTAATACCACCAGCTTAGATGCAATCCATCCGACCCCAGCTAACAGGGTGGCAAATAGGAGATACAACTCCCCACGCATCGCTTTCACGTTCATCATTTTATTCGGTCCAATAACGAAAAAAGCAACCAGACTCTGCCAGGTTGCTTTTTATAAACATTCAACAGGATCAAGATACTATCTCAATACTCTGCTTCAAGCAGCTGTTTTTAGCCTGCGTATGCTGGGTAGTCTGTTAAACCTTTTTCAGCACCACCAAACAGTGTATTCGGATCGTGCGCTGCTAGCGGGTAACCATTTTGAATACGAGCTGGTAAATCAGGGTTAGCAACGAATGGACGACCAAAACCAACCATGTCCGTTACACCTTCAGCCACCGCTTTTTCACCACGCTCGCTGTCGTATTTACCTGCGTAAATCAGTACACCATCATAAGCTTCACGAACTGCAGCTTTAAACGCTTTTGGCGTTTCAGGTGCATCGTCCCAATCCACTTCTGCAATGTGTAGGTAAACAATCTTGTATAGGTTAAGTAACGCTGCTGCCGCTGTGTACGTTTCAACTGGCGTTGCATCAACCGTTCCATTCAATGAGGTAAACGGCGCAAGACGAACACCAACACGGTCAGCACCAATCGCTTCAACCATAGCTTCAACCACTTCACCTAAGAAGCGTAGGCGGTTCTCGATAGAGCCACCGTATTCGTCAGTACGGTTGTTTGCTTCTGAGTCGATGAACTGGTTAATCAGGTAACCATTTGCCGCGTGAAGTTCAATACCATCAAAGCCAGCTTCGATCGCATTAAGTGCAGCTTGACGATACTGTTCAACCACTTCTTTGATGTCTTCTTTGGTCATCTCACGAGGTTCAACAACGTCTACAAAGCCCGGTTCATCAGTACCATTATCGATGAATACTTTTACATTTTCTGCTTTTAGTGCAGACGATGAAATAGGTTGCTCACCGCCGATGTTATCTGGATGCGTCACGCGGCCTACGTGCCAAAGCTGAGCGAAGATTACACCGTCTTTTTCATGTACTGCGTCCGTTACCTTTTTCCAGCCAGCGATCTGCTCGTCAGAATAGATACCAGGTGTCCAAGCGTAGCCCTGACCCATTGGTGAGATTTGTGTACCTTCAGCAATAATCAGACCTGCAGTAGCGCGTTGAGCGTAGTAAGTCGCCATCATATCGTTAGCTGAGTTACCAGGTTGCGTTGCACGAGAACGTGTCATCGGAGGCATAACAATACGGTTTTTAAGCTCGATATTACCAAGTTTAATTGGTTGAAATAGTGCATTTGTCATTGTCATTTCCTCGATTAACCTAGTTGAATCAGTTCGATTTGGTAGCCATCTGGGTCAGTAATAAATGCGATGTGCGTAGAACCACCTTTTACTGGGCCCGCTTCGCGAGTTACGTTGCCACCTAGCGACTTAATCTGGTCACATGCTGCGTAAATATCTTCCACACCTAATGCTAAATGGCCAAATGCGTTGCCCATTTCATACTCATTAGTATCCCAGTTATGCGTTAACTCAATAGTCGTTCCACCTTGCTCGTAACCAACAAAAACCAAGGTGTAGCGGTAATCGTTATTTACGTGGCGCTCGAGTTCTTTCATACCCAAAACTTTGGTGTAAAACTCAATAGACTTTTCTAAATCAGCAACTCGGATCATTGTGTGTAGGAATTTCATATTTCACCCTTTTTAGCCCAGTGACGCAGGCCGATATAATTGAAGTGGAGACCATCCACTTATCTGATAGGGTCAATATACGAGTTGGCTACAAATAAAGGAAATTATCATAAATTCTCAATGTGATAATTTTTTGTTATGAAGGGTTAAGCTGAAGAAAATGTAAAAGTAGCAGGTAACGCTAGTATGAAGCCTTCCAGCTGTTTAACACCTTTGACATCTCTTCTACCGTATTAATAACTTGCTCTCGGAGCCACTTATGCGCGGGATCATTATTCTGTTTTTTTAGCCAAATCAAATGATGAGGAATAGGCTGACAATCAAATGGAGGCTTGAAAATTTGTAAATCGAGGCGCTCTTTGAACTGAATCGCCATAGAAAGGGGAGCTACTGTAATGCAATCGGATTGACTGCACAGCAATAAATTGCTGAACAGAGAACTGCCATGGATCATGATCTTTCTCTGAGACAAATCCAGTGATGTGTAGTGATTGAGGCTTCTCACTTGTCGGCGCGTTCGATCAAGCACGGCATGCTTCTCACTCAAGTATTGCTCAAGAGTAAGTTCACCTTTGATTCTAGGGTGACCATTGCGGCAGATGATCACTACCTCACTCTCGTATAGCTTCTCACTCACCGTGCTCGGGTGTTCTGGCAATACGATATCGATCATCGCATCAAACTTTTGCGTCAACAGATCTTCATGTACTTGATCATCAGAGTCCGCTTGATCATACACCTCTAACGAGAGCCCTTGGTTTGGTAATTCTAAGAACCGATTCAACAGTAACCATTGTAAGTGCTCTGGAATCGACACCGCGAACTTGCGCTCCGCCGTCATTTCGTCAAACGATGCCATGCCTTGGAAAACGCCGTTGAGTTCTTGTATCGGTGCTTTGATCTTCTCGTAAAGGCTTTGCGAATAAGCCGTTGGGACCACTCCCCGTCCCTTGCGCACAAACAACTCTTGATTAACTTCCTTCTTCAACCGCGCCAAGGAGGTACTTATTGTCGATTGGTTGGTATTCAAGTGATCAGCTGCTTTGCTCAAACTACCCTGCTCCATCACCGCAGAAAATACAGCTAACAAGTTAAAGTTCGGAATGTCATTACTCATGATTCTTTACTCAATAGGCGATAGATTGAATTATCTTATCGTAAAACCGATAGAATGGAACGGTCAATTATCGCTCGTTAGTCCAAACTGAGAATGGAGCAACATGCGGTAAGCCTACCTTGAATCACCATTATTGAAGTTCATTTTTATCTCAACGTCTTCATTCAGATCGATATTCCCACTCTAAACCAGCTTAATCATGAACAGTGACTCCGCGACATTTAGGGGCCAATTCAGAGTAAAAGCCTTCAAATTGTCTCAGTTAACATGACACTGTGTTTGCGTGCGGTTTGTTTATCTTCCTGTGCTGAACACTACAATGGCACCAAATCAAAACGACCTTCGGTATAAAAATGAACAATAATAAAATACTTTCACTACTTCTCAGTGGCGCAGCGGTGGCTTATTCAGGCGCGGGCTTGGCAGAGACCGAGCAGTTATCCGTTCAGGAAGCAGCAAAAAAATCGGCAAACCCGGTATCGGATGTGTGGATGCTTATCACTCAAAATGATTACACCTTCTTGGAAAAAGAAGATGGTCATCATGAGATGCAGAACCGTTTGAGCTTCCAACCCGTGATGCCTGTACCTATCATGGATGGCGAGTGGAACTTGGTGAACCGTTTGGTGGCGAACCATTACAGTGCACCTGGTGATCGTGATGAGGGTGACTTCTTCGAAGGTCGCACCAACGGCATGGGCGACACCGTTTTCCTCTCCCTAGCAGCACCAAACCGTGACGATGGCTTCATTTGGGGTGTTGGCCCTACCGTTATTGCTCCAACTGGTACGGATGGTTTGACCCAAGATAAATGGCAAGTCGGCCCTGCTGCTTTGGTCGCAAGATTGGGTAAAGAAACCGGCCAACCAATGAATATCGACAGCTGGAACGTAGGTATCCTCGCGCAGCAATGGTGGGATGTAGGTGGCAGTGATAGCGTCACTGAATCAACAAACCAAGCCGATATCCAGTACTTCTTAAACTACCGAGTCAGTAATACGGCATTAATCGGTATGACACCTAACATTCAAATTGATTGGGAAAAAGATGGTTCAGACCGTTTCACTGTACCTGTAGGCCTAGGTTACATTGATATGTTTAAAGTCGGACCGATGCCAGTTCGCTGGGGTGTGGAACTTCAATATTTTGTAATGAAACCCGATGCTAACGTAGGAACAGCTAACCCATCTGAATACATTCCGTATTCGCCAGATTGGAACTTAAAGTTCTTCGTTGCTCCAGTCACGCTCAACCCTTTCAAATACCCCCCCTGAGGCGGGTTAGTTAATTCAAAATTTTCTGACCTGCCTTCTAGCGAGCTTTTTAACCAATTCTTTGATCCAGGCTAGTTTAGCCCACATAATTTGTAACTCGACTTTGAGCCCGTTCAAATAAATCCATTTGCCGTTTTAATGACCTATCAACCTATCGTAATTACGATAGTTCAATATCGTTATACTGGGTAGATAGCGCCCTTCACACTTCCTATTATTTCGTCAACAAATCAATTCTTAAGCGATATAGAAAACCTAAAAATGTGTAGATGACTGTGTTGTGCACATCATGGACGACGGCCCAAAAAGCTACTGTAACAACCGAACTTCGCAATGGTTGACTCGAGTCTAAGAATGATTTCGCTCGGTGTTTTTAACACTGTGTTCGCGAGAATGCGTTGTCTCTTTGGGCAAAGCGATTTTTAATTGTCATCTAATACTTTTGACTCCAGTCGGCGGTACCGTTAACTGGTATTCAACACCTCTTGCAGATGTCATCTAAAAGTCTTGTACCAAGACTGCACTTTCTCTCTCCTTATTAATTAGGTTGAGATATGAAAATTCTTAAAATTGTTCTGCAGAAAGTTTGGGCCGTCGTGATGGTTCTCGTCAAATTCTGCCTATTTATGGCCCTGATGTTTGCTGGTGCTTGGGCACTTGCTCCTATGGGTAAAATCCACTCCAAAGACATCGACCTTTCTCAGTTCAATAACCACCCGAACGAAATGATGATGAACTTCTTCCAAAGCGAGTACTTCTCCGGTTACTTGTTCTCGGTAACTCTTGCGGTTGTGTTCGCTGCTATCTACGGTATGTGGCAAATCCATGAGCTCGGTGTGCACAAGGCAAAAGAACACAAAAGTGCTCACGTTCAGATTGTATTTGCACTCTCCCTTTGTGGTTTATTCATCAACAAAACCTTCTGGGTTATCGCTCTAGTCATTGCTCTCGCGAACTGGAAACACATCGGTCAGTCGATCAGTGATGTGATCCGCCGTGGTATTCAGCCGAAGCTTCAAAAGTCCGATAGTGACCAAACGATCGCTGAAGACCACAAGACTGATAGTGAACAAGCAAAAGAAACTAAGTCTGAGCAGACAGCAACTGGAAAAGAGGCCGCATAATGAAAGAGATGATGATCCCATACATTCTGATTGTATGGTCCCTGTTTGCGACTGGCGCACTAAAGAAGACAATTAAGAACTACACTTGGGCTGCGATTGGTGGCGTGGTAATTCTAGGCCTATTGGCAATTGTTTCTCGCCTGTGGGCTCCGGTAGATATGACCAACTCATCGACGGTAAAAGCGCCGCATGCTGTGATGTCACCGATCTTCGGCCAGCAAATTGATGAAGTGTTCGTTGACCACAACCAATTGGTAAAAAAAGGCGATGTGATTTACACGCTTGTCGATATCGACTCAGCAGCAGACAAAGCGAAGATCGAATCTTCTATTGTTCAAAAAGAAGAGCAGATCAAACAGATGACGCGTGATTTAGAGCGTGCAGAAACGTCACCGGAGATCTTCAATGCTCGTGATGTTGAAAAGTACCACTCAGATCTTCGCGTGATGCACGCAGAACTGGCTTCACTGAAAGCCGATTTACAAAAAGTGAATTGGGCTCAAGAGAAGAAAACTGTGCGAGCAGAATTTGATGGGCAAGTATCGATTGTAAACATCGCTGAAGGCTCAGTCATGGGCAACATGCACCTGTACAACACCAGTAAAAAGTTCTTAGAGATGCGCATCTCAGACCAGACTTACGGTTACGTGCAAGTGGGCGATTTTGCAGAGTTCTTTGTCGATGCGTATCCGGGTCACGTGTTCCGTGCCAAAGTACATAGCTTTACGGCAGGTACTGGTGAATCAAGCATTTCACCACTGCAAGGCCCACAAAGTGTTGGTCAGCACGTCGCTCAAAACGGCAATGGTTTAGGTCGTACGGTAGTGCTAGAAATCTTTGAACCAGAAGGCTACAACATTCCTATCGGTGCCGCTGGCGCAGCTTGGATTTCAGCGGAGAAGCCCCATCCTTTCTGGGGCTTCATTGACGTGATTGGCGCAGCAACCGTTCGCCTACAATCTTACAAGTCTTACCTAGGTGCTTGGTAAACAAACAACCTATTAAGAATAAAAAATACCCCGCTGATGCGGGGTATTTTATTAGTGCAGCGCTATAAAAATGGCAGCGGGATCAGTTCGAGTCCAAGGACACAGCTGATGCTCATCACCACCAGTAAAGAGACTTTAAAGACCGTCTTTGACCATTGGATATAGTTGGCGCAATCCACCTTACGGAATGTCACCTTGGTCCACATAAAGCATACTGCCGCCGACACCGCTAGGTATTCGTAACCCGCTTCTCCGAGCAAGAATAGCCCAAGAGCAACCGCGCCAAAAGCAACCACGTACGCTTTCATGTGTTTGTGGGCCTTATCGACACCCTCTTTTACCGGTAATACAGGAATACCCGCATCTCGGTAATCTTGAATGCGGAACATCGCAATCGCATACGAGTGCGGCATCTGCCATAAGCAGAACATGATAAACAGCAGCACCGCTTCGATACTCAAGTAGTTTGTCACGCCAAGGTAACCAACTAATGGTGGTACCGCACCAGAGATACTGCCTACGAGCGTGCCATACACCGAATTACGCTTGTACCACATGGTGTAGAAAAAGACGTAAAACACGTAGCCAAGCAACACCACCACCGCAGACATTGGATTAACGTATTGGAACAATAAAGCCGTACCAGCCAGCAACATGACTAACGCATAGATGAATGCGACGTCAGTATTGATGTTGCCCTGAACCAACTCTCGGTTCTGAGTGCGTTTCATTTTTTGATCAATATCGCGATCAAAAATGTTATTCACCACACAACCTGATGCAATCACAAGCCCCACACCCGCCAATGTTGTCAGTAACAACATCGCACTGGCTGGTTCTGTCTTTGCGGCAAGGAAAAACCCCGCCGCAACAGAAATCAGGTTGCCGAAAATGATGCCCGGTTTGGTAATAGACAAATAACTTTTCAGCATACCCTAGCCTACAACTTCATGTTGACGTTCATGTTGTAGATGATCCACACCGAGCCAGCGATCAGGATCAATACAACAATGGCTGTAAACATCAGTGATACTAAGTTCCACTGACCATCGGTTGTTTTCACTTCCATATGTAGGAAGTACTTAAAGTGTACGAAGATCTGCACTAGCGCACAGCCAAACAGAACGACGTAAGTCTCAGTACTTGGAAGCGCATGCGCCCACACAACATAGAACGGAATAATGGTCAGAATCAGTGATGCAACAAAGCCAATCACGTAATCTTTTGCGCCACTGTCTAGATGCTGTTCCATTACATCACCCCCATTAAGTACACGATGGTAAATACACAAATCCAAACGATATCTAGGAAGTGCCAGAACAAGCTCAAGCACTGAAAGCGCATCGACATATTGTCGTTCAAGCCTTTGGTTGAAAGCTGGTGATACGCCACTGCCATCCAAATAAGACCAAACGTTACGTGCAAGCCGTGTGTACCTACCAAGGTAAAGAACGCAGATAGGAACGCACTCTCTTGAGGGCCATAACCTTCAGCAATCAAGTGATGGAATTCATACACTTCCATACAGATAAAAGCTAAACCCAGTAGAAACGTTACTTTTAGCCACTTTTTCAGACCAGCAACATCTTGGCGTTTCATTGCGATCATGCCAAAACCGAAAGTGATACTACTGAACAGCAGTATCATGGTTTCGACAAACACGAACGGAAGTTCGAAGATGTCTTTGCCCGTTGGTCCTGCAATAGAGCCACTTTCTAACACGGCATAAGTCGCGAAAAGCGTGGCAAACAGCACACAGTCACTCATCAAGTAAACCCAGAAGCCAAACAGCTTGTTGCCCGCTGAGTCATGGTGATGATCATGCGAATGTGCAAGATCGTAAGTGTGCGACGGAGTATTAGCTTGCATACGTCGTCTCCAAATCATCTTTATTTGTGTTGTTATCACCGTCAGCGCTGTTCTCACCCACCGACTGTTTTTTCGCTTCTGCTAACTGTGCACGTCGAGCCGCTTCAATCGCTTTGATCTCTTCCACTTCCACGTAGTAGTCAACATCATCGTTGTAGCTGTGTTGAATACACGTCACGACAATGCCAACCAAACTTGCCGCCGCTAGCCACCAGATGTACCAGATCATTGCGAAGCCAAATACCAACGACCATGTAGATACATAAATACCTGTCGGTGTGTTCTTCGGCATATGGATACGTTCGTATTCTTCTTCCTGAGTTGGATCAAACTCGCCGCTTTGCTTTTGATACCAGAACGCGTCTAGCTCATCGCCCTTAGGCAATTTTGCAAAGTTGTAGAACGGCGGTGGTGAAGACGTTGCCCATTCAAAAGTACGTCCGCCCCACGGGTCACCAGTCAGGTCGCGGTTTTGGTCGCGGTCACGAACACTCACGAAGAACTGTACAAACTGACACACAACACCCATCGCAATCACACCAGTACCTGCAGCCGCAACCGCCAGTAGAGGGAAGAATTCAGGGTTAATATCTTGGCTCAAACGACGCGTCATACCCATAAAACCAAGAGCGTAAAGCGGTAAGAACGCCATCAAGAAACCGATGATCCAGCAGTAGAACGCACGTTTACCCCAAACTTCGTTCAGAGTGAAACCTGTCGCTTTCGGGAACCAGTAGCCAATTGCCGCAAAACAACCGAATACTACGCCACCGATGATCACGTTATGGAAGTGAGCAATTAGGAATACTGAGTTATGCAGAATGAAGTCTGCACCCGGTACTGCCATTAGTACGCCCGTCATACCACCAACGGTGAAAGTGATAAGGAAACCAACAGTCCACAGCATAGGTGTTGTGAAACGGATGCGGCCTTTGTACATGGTGAACAGCCAGTTGAAGATCTTAACCCCGGTCGGGATAGAGATAATCATGGTTGCGATACCAAAGAAGGCATTCACATTCGCGCCAGAGCCCATAGTGAAGAAGTGGTGCAGCCAAACGACAAACGCAAGGATAGTGATTGCAACCGTTGCCCAAACCAGTGAGGTGTAACCAAATAGCTTTTTACGTGCAAACGTTGCTGTCACTTCAGAGAACACACCAAAGATAGGCAAAATAAGGATGTATACCTCTGGGTGTCCCCATGCCCAAATCAGGTTCACATACATCATCACGTTGCCACCAAGATCATTAGTGAAGAAGTGCGTGCCGATGTATCTATCCAGCGTCAGTAGCGCGATAGTGACCGTTAGGATCGGGAAAGAGATGATGATCAGAATGTTGGCACACAGAGACGCCCATGTGAAAACTGGCATCTTCATCATTGGCATAGACGGAGTACGCATGCGCAGAATGGTCGCGAAGAAGTTCACACCCGTTAGCGTTGTACCGACACCAGATATTTGCAGCGCCCATATCCAATAGTCCACCCCGACTCCAGGGCTTGCCTCAATACCTGATAGTGGCGGATAAGCCAGCCAACCCGTACGGCCAAATTCACCAAGGCCTAGTGACATATTGGTTAGGATCACGCCCACGACAAATAGCCAGAAACTCAGGTTATTTAGATAAGGGAACGCAACATCACGAGCACCGATTTGCAGCGGCACGATAATGTTCATCAAACCAATAACCAGCGGCATCGCCACAAAGAAAATCATGATCACACCATGAGCGGTGAAGATCTGATCATAGTGATGCGGTGGTAAGTAACCGCTCTCGCCTGCCGCTGATAGCAACTGCTGACTACGCATCATTACCGCATCGGCAAAACCACGAATCAACATGATCATTGCAACAGCAATGTACATGAAGCCCAGTTTTTTGTGGTCTACTGAAGTAAACCATTCATTCCATAAGTATTGCCATTTCCCAGCTTTCGTTACCGCAGCAACAACAGCCAAACCAACCAGCGCAATCACCGCAAGTGTCACGACGATAATAGGTTCGTGGTAGGGAATGGACTCTAGAGTTAATCTTCCAAACATTACGATTATCCTTGGTTTTCCGGCAAACAGTTCATTGAACCAGGGTGCTGGGTCACAACATCAGTGAACAAAAATGGTGGGACACTAGAAAACAGCGTCACAGGTTCAGCGACACTTGGCGCTGCCAGTGAACGGAACTGCTCCCAATCTTCAATGCGATCAGGGCTTGCCTTCACCGACTCCACCCAGTTTAAAAATGCCACTTGATCAGGCAGTGCTGATGCTGTGAATTTCATCTGAGAGAAACCTTCGCCACTGTAGTTCGATGCAAAACCTTTGAAGTCACCTTCGTGGTTTGCAATCAAGTTCAACTTGGTCACCATTCCCGGCATCGCGTAGATCTGCGAACCAAGACGCGGGATAAAGAACGCGTTCATGATGTTGTCTGAAGTCAGCCTAAACGTAACAGGAACATCTTTCGGGAATGCCACGTAGTTAACCGTTGCAATGTGTTGTTCCGGGTAGATGAACAGCCATTTCCAGTCCAGCGATACCACTTCAATCACCATTGGCTGTACATCACTTTCTAGAGGCTTAGACGGCTCTAGTTCGTGTGTTGAACGCCAAGTGATGGTCGCAAGAATCGCAATAATGATGATTGGAATCGTCCATACAACGATTTCAATCTTGGTCGAGTGCGCCCAGTCAGGTGCATACTCTTCCGTGGTATTGGTTTCGCGGTATCTATAAGCAAAGTAGACCGTCATTAGGATCACAGGGATAACGACAATCAGCATCAGGAGTAAAGCAGTAATAATCAGCTCTTTTTCCTGAACGCCAACGCTACCTTTAGGGTCGAGCAATGCGGAGTTGCATCCTTCGAGCATTAGGGCAGTTGCCACCAAACCAATCCTCGACAGGTTTGCTCTCGATAAAATGCGTTTATATCTTGAAGCTTCCATTAACTTTCTCGATGGTTATCCAGTCTCAAATCGAACGTCCGAGTACTGGTTATCATGGTCATTAGAATATTTATGTGTTGAGCATGTGAAACGCTGCATCTCAAAGGGAAGCCGAATTGAGTCTAATTTTGTTTGGTGAAAACATTACCGCACGGTTAAAACCACACAAAAATTATGACTTAATTGTTACACTTTGAAATACATTGTTACATTTGGCGCATTATGGGGAGTTGGAATTGAAAGCTCACCCAGCAAACTTGAAAACTAACCTTCCAGTTATGAAAGTAGAATGACTGAAATGACTCGAGAGAAAGGTGCACGAGATAGATGTGCCACACCAACAAAGCTAATTGTGGAAAGGAATCGCAAAGAAACAATTGATGGAGAAACAGGTAGCCAACAACCACCACAGCGATGAACTACATTAGAAATCGTGAATTAAACAAAGCGTGATCAAGTTCAAGTTTATGAATTCACATACAAGTTTAGTGGTATTCATAAATAAAATTGTTAGCACGAAGTATTCATTGTCAACATGAATAACAAGCTTCATTTCATCGCGTTGATGGGTATCGAAATAGAAGGTCAACCAAGCTAAAGCAGAGTAAAAGGAGTCGTTTTGTCGTCAAAATACAGAGACAAGTACGCCCTTACTCTCCCACTTCGAGGAAAATAAGGGCGCTGGTTTGCCAATTATGCCGCTTGTTGTGCCACAGTTTTGCGTTGCTTTTTAGTCATCAAATGATAAACCACAGGCACAAAATAGAATGAGATAAGTGTGGTTAATACCGTACCGCCAACAATCGCAACCGCGAACGGAGGCCAGAATCCACCACCAGCAATAATCAACGGCATAAATCCACCGACAGTGGTGATCGTCGTTGAGCAGATATGACGAGTACACGACATCACCGCCTCTACAACGGCATCAACATTGCCAGATGAGGCTTGTTCGTCGAGCTTCAACTCCGTCAAAATAACGATAGCTGCATTAATCGCTAGCCCCGCAATCCCAAGCATCGCTATGATCACCGTAAAGCCAAATGGATAGCCGAAGATCCACACCGATAGTAACCCTAGCCCACCAGCCAATGCCGCTACCATAAAGATGATGCTACTTAGTCTAAACGAGTTAAACGACATCACGACGACTAACACCATCAACACCACCACAACGGCGACATTCGAGATAAGACTATTTACCGAATGATCGCGCTCTGCCGACTCACCGCCAAACTCGATGCTGTAGCCCGATGGAATTTCGTAACTTTCCAAGCGTTGTTGGAACTCATTGAGCACGGTTTGCGGCAAGACGCCCGCTTCAATGTAGCCCTCTATGGTGTTAACACGTTGCCCGTTACGACGAGTAATCGCACCACGACTGGTGGTCAATTCAAGCTCAGCCAAAGTCGAGACATTAATGCCGGTCGAGTAGACCTCAGAACTGATTGGCAAACGGATATTACTTAAATGCGCTAAGTTTTCACGCGCTTCATCAGCAACACGAACACGGATAGGCACCGACTCACTCCCCTCAATCACAGAGCCACTCTCTCGACCAGTCAGTGTAGTTTGCAACATGCCAGCAAACTGATTCAGTGAAATACCATTGAGTTTTGCCGTGTCTTCATCGACCTTCAGCCACACCTTAGGTGTACCCGGCTGCAAGGTTTCTCGCGTATGAGTTACATGAGGAACACCTGCTAATATCAAACGAATATCTTCACCAATCGCTTTCAAAGTATCGAGGTTTTCACCGTAAACACGCAGCTCAACTGGCGCAGTAAATGGAGGGCCTTGGTTAAGCTTACGTACCAAGATTTGTGCTTCCGGTACCTCTTCATCTAACACCTTTTGCAACTCAGGAATCAACGCATTCGCCTGAGTAAAGTTTTCCGTTTTGACCATAGCTTGCGAGAAGTACGGCGCGTTATTTTGTCTTGCTTGTAGGTTGTAATAGAAAGACGGGAAGTTTGCACCCACCAGCCAATCAATACGCTCCACTTCTGGGTAACGATGGATGATGTCGTCTATTTTTTCCGAGGTATTCTTGGTCGCATAAATGCTCGCCTGAGGTGGCATGTATACCTGAATCTCAAACATGTCTCTGTCTGATGGCGGGAAGAACTGCTCAGTCAGCTGAGACATGCTCCAGTAGCCAGTAAACGGCACCAACAATACCAACGCAATTGTGATGATTGGATGCGTGACGCCAAAACGGACTGAAGATGAGAACCAACGTGTTAGAGCAGGAATTCTTAAGCCCGTCATGTACCAGTGATGTTGCCCTTTCTTATCGACATCACTGAGTTGTTTCGGCAGTAACCTTGTCGCTAGGCCAGCAATTAAGGTGTGCGAGATAATGTAAGAACCGATCAATGAGAAAGAAACGGTAATCGCAATACCACCGACAAACTCACCCGATGCACCCGGCATCAAGATAATCGGTGCAAACGCCAGAACCGTGGTCAAGGTTGAGCCCAACAACGGCACCCACAAGTGCTTCAGCGCATTCATAGTCGCTTCTGCTCTGTGCTGCCCTTTCAATCGATACGCCTGAATGGTATCAACCATCACCACCGCGTTATCGACCATGATCCCGAGCGCAACAATCAAGCCCGTGACTGACATCTGGTTGATTGGCACACCGGTCATTTTCATGATCGATAGCGTAAGCAGTGAAGTGAGTGGCAGCGAAATAGCCACCAATATTGCCGCACGGACACCTAAGGTCACGAACAATACAATCAAGATCAACCCGAAACCGATCATCAAACTTTTACCTAAATCATCTAGGCGAGTTTCGGTATAGCCCTGCTGATTAAACAGCACGGTGACATCGATATTACTTGGCAGCTCTTGTTGAAACTTGTCGATCAAAGCGTTCGCACGTGAAGTCCAGTTATCAACCCTCAGATCAGGGTGCATTCGCGCCGCGACGATCACACCCGGTTCACCATCAATAATGGCAATCTGATCTTGTGGGGTTTTCTCACCACGCCTTACCGAAGCTATGTCTTCCATGCGGATGATGTGACCATTGCTATCCGTCGCGATAGGGACTTGCTTAATACGCTCAATCGAATCAAGCTCCGATTCAATCTCTAAACCAAATCGAGAATACGCGCTAACCAGTTCGCCTGCTGAGTTTTTAGCATCTGCCCCTTCTAGCGACTCTGCGATGTTTGAACTAGAGCGACCAAGCGCTGCAGCATCAGCTGTTCGTAGACTTATCTGGATTTCTTCTTGAGGCATCCCGTATTCATCAACGAACTCAGTGCCCGACAAGGTTCTTAATCGCTTGGCTAACTCTTTGGCATAACGCCCTAGTGTTAAGCGATCAGGCTCACCTGCACCAGACCAAGTCAAAGAAGCAATGGTGGTGAAAGCATAGGTATGGTCACTGTCGAAATCGGGAGAATGGGCACCCGCAGGTAAAATGGATTCGATGTCAGACAGCTTGTCACGTGCTTGCGACCAAACCGGTTCGGGCTTGGTGATAGTGTCATCAAGCTCAAGCGTCACAATAGACACGCTCGGCCTTGAGGTTGAGCTCACCAGTTTAACTTCACTCAGCTCACGAAGCTTATTCTCGATAACCTCCGTAACCAAAGTTTCCACTCGTTCGGCACTGGCGCCTGGAAAACTAGTGGTGATGTTCGCATAACGGTTGATGATCACCGGATCTTCTGCGCGTGGTAGCGTCATGAAGGCTGAAATGCCACTCACCATCAGCAACGCGGTCATTAAGATCAGCAGTCGGGTATTGGAAATAGTCTCTATGATTTTCATACTATTCCCTATTCAGCAGCAGTGTTTACTGGCTTCACGATTTGGCCCGGAACCAAGCGATGTAAACCACTCGCGATCACCTGCTCACCATCTTCAATCGCACCACTCACGTACGCTTGTTGATTGTTAGCAAACAACACCTGAACACTTCTACGTTCAACCTTGTTGCCATCGCCAATCACAAAGATATTCCACACACCGCGCAAGCCATCAATCAATCCAGTCAAAGGGACCCAATAGCCTTGCTCCTCAACCTGTTCATCAAATTGAAGGTAGGCCAGTTGCCCTTCCAATACCGAAGATTGCTCGGGAAATAGGTAGCGTAATCCAACACTGCGAGACTGAGTGTCGACCATCGCGCCCGGATTCAATAGCTCTACTGCATAATCGTTGCGTCCAACTCGAATACTAGGCGCGGAGAGTGAGGTTACCTTTTGCATTTGATGGGCTGGAATACCAATAAAGGCTTCTTTGCCTTCCGATGCCAATAGAGTGAGCGTTGGATTACCGACATTGACCACATCACCTAACGAGACAAAACGAGTGGCGATGGTGCCCGAATACGGCGCAAGAATCGTCGACTTCACTAGCTTGAGATCGTTACCTTTTACCGAAGCGTCAATGCGCAACAAGTTAGCTTGCAATACACGCTGTTCACTGGTTAACGAGTCGATTTCTGCTTCGGCACTGAAGCCTTTTGCTTTCAGTGAGCGTTGACGCTTTAAGTTCGCAGCCACCAGGCTCAATTGCGCTTTCACTTCTTCAGCTTGCGCTTTCAATTGGCTGGATTCGGTCTTCAACAGCTGAGTATCTAACTTGATTAACGGCTGACCTTCTGTGACTGAGTCACCGACATCCACCAGAATCTCGTTAACTTTCCCCGCCAATTCAAAACCGAGATTCGCCTGTTGGCCCGCTTTTACCACACCGACATATTCACGTTGTACTTCGTATGATGGAGAACGCTCTAGAGCGACAGTTTCTACCGTTAACACTGTCGAGCCAGCACCGTTCGATTCAGCAGTGCTCGCTGCATCGGTAGTTGTCTCGGCTTGTGTACTTTCACCACACCCAACAAGAAGAGTCGACAACGCCACGGCTACTGCGCTTCCCTTCATCAATTTATACATACTCACTGTTCCTATGCGGTACTCAATTATGTTCTTTTTTTAGACTAACCAAACCAAACTAGACTGTCTAGTTTGATTATGTTAAAAATAAGTTTCATCGTTAGTGATTGATAAAACCATCACAAAAAGCATAATGCTAGCGCACAACGAGTTAGCACTAGGTAGCGAGAAATAAGAACGTGACGAAAATCATCAAAAGTGAACAGAAGAGATCGCAGATCTTAACCGCAGCAAGTAAGCTTTTCTCTGAACATGGCTTCAAGATCAATATGGATCAGATAGCCAAAGCAGCGAACGTTTCCAAGCAAACGGTGTACTCTCACTTTAAAAACAAAGACGTTCTTTTTGAAACCTGCATGCAAACCAAATGCGCCGAGCGTGAACTGAGCCATTCAGCCTTTGATATGGACGCCACTTTGGAAGAAGAATTGGTGAAGTTTGGTGTGAAGTTTCAGGACTTATTGCTGGATGAACAGTCACGACAAACCTTTCAGAACGCGGTCAGTCAATCCAATACTCACCCAGAGATCGCCTCTATCTATTTAGAAAGCGGCCCTCAAAAAACGACAAAATTACTCGCCGATTACCTGCAATCGAAAATAGATTCTGGTGACCTTACTCTGTCGACGTCTAGCTCACCGATCATTGCAGCTCGTCAACTGCTGTTGATGCTTCATGGCAAATCAGCCTATTGGTCGTTCTTCGGTCATGATAGCGGTGAATCCGATGAAGAAAGACTCAACTACACGCGCGAATGCGTTGCACTTTTCTTGAATGGAAATCAGCCTCGTTAATCGCTCATAGATCATAGATCATAGATCATAGATCATAGATCATAGCTAGTTTCTCATAGCACTTAGTCCGTATTCGGAACTGATTCAAGAAGCAGCTCATAGAAACGTTTTGCGGCGGGCCCTGTCTTCACGCCTTTCGGCAGAGTCAGATGCAATGGAACCTGATAACCACTGCCATTTTCTACATTCAACACGGTGAGCTTGTCACTGCCTCGGCTATCAACAATATGCTTTGGCAGCCTGCAATAACCTACGCCCTGCTCTACCGCACCAAAGGCATGGTCGAAATTATCGACCGTAATACGCTGGCTCGACTTCAACCAACCCACATCTTTTTTCTCTCCCAGCTTTTCAACCGAGCCTAAATCTCTTACTACAATTTGTGGCAGCGACGATAACTGGTTCAATGATATTGATGCTGCACTAGCAAGCGGATGTGAATTGGCGACAACAGGCTCCATCTTGGTAAAACCAAAAGCTTCAGCTGAGTAGTTGGTTATGGGGAGGTTGATAATGGCAACATCGGCTCTTTCTTGAGTGACCATTTCAGTGGTCTTCGACAATGATGTTTCAACCACTTGGATTGAAGTAGTGTTGTTCTCAGCCATAAAGGCAGCCATTGGCTTATAAAGGCGCTCAAGGCAACATAAGTGATCAACCGCAACCACAATTTCAGATTCGACTCCCTTTGTTAATTGCTCACTGATCAGCTCAAGCTCTCGCGCTTGTTCTAGCATGCTGCTCGCCCTACGCAATAAGGCTTTACCATCTTCCGATAATACTGCCCTTCGACCTTCCACTTGAACCAAAGGCACACCCAACTGATCTTCTAGTTTTCTCAACGCATAAATCAGCGTGGTGTGACTCTTATTCAATTGCAGTGCCGCCGCCTGAATGCTGCCAGCGCGGTCTATCTCATAGAGTGTTTGCCATTGGTCGAGGGTAGTCTTCAATCTCATCGGTCTAAAATCCTGACAGTTAATGGCAATATTATGAACTTTTCTGTCTGTTTTTTACAGGTAATATAAATCTCAACAACAAACGAGAATGGCTTGTTTGTCTTAAACACCTATTTTTAAGCGGAATTTGTTAAACGGAGAAGCACCATGAAACTACTACAAGTTGATTTTGAATTTTCAGGCCCTTTCGGTGAAGAGATGTCGAACGCACTCGTTGATCTAGCCAAGTCCATCAACAATGAACCAGGCATGATCTGGAAAATCTGGACAGAAAACCAAGCCGAAAAACTGGGCGGTGGTGTCTACCTTTTTGAAGATCAACTCAGCGCTGAGGCTTACTTAGCCATGCATGCCGCTCGCTTAAAAGAGATGGGCGTTGATGAGGTTCGCGGCGTGATTTTTGACGTCAATCAACCATTAACTACCATTAACAAAGGCCCAATCAACGGCTAATGGAATGAATAAAGAATTAGCGAAAGGCACGAGATAGAGAGATGAAAAATGAGCAATAAAACGTTTTTAAGCCTACACGGCATCATTTACGCAGGGTTTGCCTTCGCGTTGTTTTTCCTACCAACAGTCATGTGGCCCATGTACGGTGTGGAAATTAATGATAAGTACGCTTACTTTCTCTCTCAACACACCAGTATCTTCCTTGGTGGTATTGCAGCGATAACATGGTTACTGCGAGATATTGAAGCAGGAGCCAGCGCGAAAAAGCTCATCCAAGGTTTGGTTGTCACCAATATGCTGGGGGCGATCATCACACTGTATGCCGCTTTTACGGGTATCTTTGTTGGCTTTGGTTGGAGCGACCCAGCGTTCTTTTTTTCGCTATCAGTCCTGAGCGTATTACAAGTGCGTAAGCAAGACTAACTCTCAAATAATGAAAAAGGCACAGAGAAATTCATCCTCTGTGCCTTAGCGTTCATCAGTCACTCTCACCAATAACAGCTATCGATTTATTGGGTATGTTCCACAATGATCAGCTCATCGGTATTAAAACCACGCTCTTTCGACATCGCTTTAAACTTCTCCATCACTTCTGGTGCAACTTCAGGCGTTCTTGCTAGTAGCCATAAGTAATCAGTGTCGGGTCCAGAAACGAACGCGTATTGGTAGCCTTCCTCTTCCAATTCAAACACCACGTAGGCACCATAAAACGGACCGAAGAACGACACTTTTAAGTAACCTTGGTCGCTACCTTCAACAAAGTACGCTTTGCCTTCAGCCTCATTCCATTCGCCCTCTTCAGCCGAATAGCCGCGGTTAATCACTTTCACGCCGCCATCGTCGCGTAGGCTGTATTCAGCGCTCACATTACTTAAGCCGCGTTCAAACGAGTGGTCTAAACGAGCCACTTCAAACCATTTCCCTAAATATCTATCCAATTCAAACTGCTGAACTGGCTTGACGGTTTCTGGCATGCCAACGCATCCACCCAATAAGATCACACTCAGCAGCAAAAGTATTTTCTTCATCCTAACCTCGACTTGTTTTAATCGTAATACGAGTAAGTCATTTGAGCCTTAACTTACGTCCTTGTTAATACGTGAACCCCATTTGCATGGTTCATATAACATTAAATTATTCAGACGGTTATGGAAATTGTTTCGTTGATGAATGAATCAAAGCCGCTTCATTGACTCTCGATATTGAGTAGGAGTCACCTGCTTATAAGATTTGAACTGGCGATTGAAGTTAGCTTGGTTGTCATAACCGACTTTTTCCATAATCAAATTCACAGGTAGAGATGTATTGAGCAGTAAATCACACGCCACATTTAATCTAATTTTCTTCAACCGCTGACTGAAGCTCTCGTTGTAGTGCTTTTGAAACAGACGCCTGACGCTGCTTTCACTAACATACAAATGACTAGCTAAGTCATTTACTGAAATATCGTGGATAAAATGATTCATCAGAAAGGCTTCGACCTTATCTAGTTTGTCGCTGACTTCGTCTTCTTCAATCGAGTTAAAAGTTGGGTTAATTAACTGCACGACTTCTTGTTCATCAATCAGCAGAGCAAACAGAGAGAATAGAGTCAATAGCTGTTGATGAGGAGGCTGATCCATCACCTTATCTAGCAGTTGTGTTGCCCTCTCAGCGGTACTAGGAGAAAACTGCAATCCTTTCTTTGAGTCTTCTAGAAGTGTACGTAACGGTTCAAGTTCACGACAGCACGCTATCAACGGCTCAATCCAATCTTTACGAAACCAAATTACATGGGTTTCGCAAACACGTGAGTCATCACTGCTCTCTTCCGAATAAATGGCATGAGGCAAGTCTGGGCCAACCAAAATCATATGGTTATGGAACACATCGCTTTGGTGGTGGCCGACAAAGCTATGCCCCGAGAAGTGGCGATGAATCGCTATCTCATACTCTTCATGTCGATGCCAACCGTAACTCTTGCTGCCTTCAACGATTTTCTTGTAGCGCCATGACGCACCAATCCTTTGCGGCACCTTTTCTAAGTAACCTTTCATTACGACACTCTGTGACTCTCTAATATTGAAAGTATACCCGTCAAACCATTTAAATGAGCACTTTGACTGAAAAGTATTGGATATTGCACTAACGGTACTCATCCAACTTTCTCCACTAAATATACTGCAGGTGAACTTAATCAGGAGAGCAACTATGGACACTTTATTATTAAAAATACGCGATATGATTCATGCCACACGTCAGCAGTGGATCGGAGAAATCACCTACAGCCACAATATTAAAGGTGACCACACGTGGAAACTTTATGGCTATCACTCATACGCCGAGTACAAGAATGATTTGCTTAAAAGTTTGAAACAATAACCATGATGAAAGGCATACCAAAGCCACAATACGCGGGGTAATCCCGGCTTTTGTTCGTCATTCATGTAAAGTTTCACACTGACCACTCGCTTTCTATACTTATTAAACAGTGGAACATGGAAGACACAATAATGAACAACAAGCTTACTCTGCCACGCACTGCATTAGCCGCTTTAATCATAATGTTAGGTGCTGTATCACCAGCTCTCGCACAAGCTGAATCAGCAGTGCAAAGCCAAGCGGCTGACCAAATTTTCACTAATGCCGATATATACGGGCATCGAGAGTCAGATTCTATCGTTACCCATGACGGCAAGATCATTTTTATTGGCGACCTCCAACAAGCAAAAACGTTTCAAGGGCAGAATACCGACGTTATCGACTTAGGGAATGCTTTTGTTCTGCCGGGTTTCATTGACAACCACAACCATGTTTTTGAAGCCGCCTCGGAGCTGGGTGGCACTTGCGAGCTGGATTCAGAAGCAACACTTGAAGAACAAATCCCCTACTTAGAAGCCTGCAAAATCAATGCTGATTCAAACGGCAGAGGATGGTTAATGGGGTATGGATTTTCTTTGGAATCCACAATCAACAGTGACTCAGAGTACACGCCACTTGAGATCATCGACAGTGTCTTCCCCGATCGACCAGTCGTGATCATGGAGCAGACTTCACATTCAATGTGGGTTAACTCCAAAGCGCTAAAAATCGCCCGAATTAGTCCCCAATCACCAGACCCACAAGGCGGAGCATATTTAAAGGATCCTACAAGTGGCAAGCTCAACGGCATCTTACTGGACAGTGCCGGTGACCAAGTCATGGAAATGGCGTGGAACAGTCAGAGCGAACTCTTCGAACAAAGTTACCAAGGCTTAATGTACGGCCTTGAAGAAGCGGCCGCGCACGGTATCACCACCATAGGTGACGGTAGAATGTATTGGAAACGCGGTTGGTATGATGTTTGGCTAGAAGCTGAGCAAAACCAAGACCTCACCGCGCGCGTCTCATTGCGCCCTTGGGTTTACCCTTCCATGGCAATGCCTTCTCAATTGGAAGTGTTTGAGAAGATGTATTCCGATGACAAAAGTCGTCTATTGCTGGTCGATCAGGTGAAAATGTACAGCGATGGTATTTTTATCAATGGTACAGCAAAAACGCTCGCTCCTTACTTAGATACTTACTTACCAAACTCTCCTAATGGCTTGAACTACATTCCACCAGCACAGATGAAACAGTGGTTAACGGCCCTAGAAAAAATCGGCTTTAGTGCCCACATACATGCCATTGGTGACGGCGCAGTTCGAGAATCTTTAGATGCCATCGAGAGCGTACGTAAGCAAGGTTCGAAAAAGCCATACACACTAACTCACGTTGAATTGATCAATGATGAGGATGTTCCACGATTTAAACAACTCGGCGTAACCGCGGATTTCCAAGTTGGATCAGACTACGTCGCGCAACATGACCACGAATGGGCTAATGCCTTCTTGGGTGCAAGACGCGCGAAAGCTATGATGAACCTCGACGCAATCCTCAAAACCGACGCCAATATCACGTTAAGTAGTGACTGGAATGTACACGACATCAACCCACTGGTTGGCATCGCGAATCGCTTGATCATGGGAAAGACCGGTCTAACCGATATTTACACAGCCATCGATGCTTACACTCTCAATGCAGCTAAAAGCCTAGGAATTGATGATATTACGGGCACTATTGAAGTTGGGAAGTCTGCAGACTTCGCCATTCTAGATAAAGATATCACCACCTTGTCAGCAAGAGGCATCGCCAAAACTCAAGTGTTGATGACGGTACTGCGTGGCGATGTCGTGTATACACAGAACGATTAGAACTAGCCTCGTTCTATCCCTAAGGAACTGTTTTTATTAGATACTGAAAACGATGTGACAAGAATGAGTATCGCACAGGCTAGACACAAGTAAATTGGGTATAGCGGATAGAGAGTTGCGGTGAACGCCAGCAACGAGGCGACTCCATAGCCAAGTGTGTGAGACATCGAAATGAAGCCTGCGGCAGCACCCGGGGCTTCATTTTGTTTTTCAGTCGCAAATACCGTGTATGCAGGAACAAGCAGCGCAGCACCAATGGCCGTCAACATCATCGCACCGCCAAACACCCAAATATTCGGTATCAGCAACACGATAAAACCAAGCACTAAACATAATGCGCCAAAGCGATACATAGTTGTGGGCGTCAATTTGCTTTTCTTAACCACCAAAACTTGAGTCGCAAAAGTACACGCTGCACTAATGGTTAATAATACGCCAATCGCATCACTCACTTTTTCAGTTGACCAACTAGTAACAGCATAAATGAGTGGCGAGAAGCTATATTGCGTTAATGCCACTGTCGCACAAAGCAACAACCCGCTCGACAAAAACACCCATAGCCCTTTTTGGGGCAGCCACGATGCGCTCTCTCGCTGGGCCTGCTTGGTACTTAGCATTGCCGGTTCAGGCAAGAAAATAGCGAAGACTAGCGCAACACACGGCAGTAGAATCATCAACATGAGCGGTGCGAAATAAGAAAATTTGAGTGCCACAATTGAAATGAGTGGGCCAATCAATCGACCAGCACTCAAACCGATACTCACCGATGTTATCGCCTGCAAGCGGTTCTTCTCACCACACAACAATATTGCCCAGTGATGACTTGCCGGCACCAAACCTGCGACCGTACAGCCATATAGAATTCGTGCGATGACCAGCCCGATAAAACAGACAATGTACACTCGATCACTATGGCTATCCGATTGAAAATAGCCGCTATTCATTGCAAACAGTGTCAATAACGCAAAGCTAACCGCCATTCCAGATAACGCCTGTAATACCACTTTCTTTGGGCCGTGTTTATCACTGTACCTTCCCCAAAAAGGCGCGGAAGGCAAAAACAACAAACTTCCAATCGCGATAAATACAGACCACGTAGGTAAGCTGAACGCAGAGTGTTCAACCAGAAACGGTAACGAGACAAGTAAGCCGTTTTGTCCTATGCCCATCAACGCCGAAATCAGGCTAATAGCCACTAAATGAAATTTTTTGTTTTGTATAACGGACATAATATCGAGGTTGATTAAGCTATTTTTGAAAGCAAGTGAGTGGGTAACAACATGAATAGCAGTAAACTAATTGATTTGGAGAATGATTATCATTTGTTTTTCATTATGTTACATTAACGGCTAGTAGCCTATAACTCAACTTCATATTTCACTATGTACAAACTTACCAATGCCTCGTTCGAAATCGACGGTAAGAAGATCCTCTCCCCTACCCAATTAACCTTTGAGCCAAAAAAGGTCACCACATTACTTGGTCATAATGGATGCGGTAAATCGACTCTCATGAAACTACTGAGTCGACAAAATGCCCCAACCCAGGGAGAAGTATTCTTCAACGAACAACCACTGTCTTCATACAGTAACCTAGAGTTTGCACATCAAGTCGCTTACCTACCGCAGCATCCACCTATTACTGATGGTGTCACCGTTCGTGAGTTAGTTTGCTTTGGTCGCTACCCTTGGAAAGGCGCATTTGGAAGGTACAGCAAAGAAGACTACCAAATTGTCGATGAAGCGATTGAGAAGGTAGGCTTAAATTCTTTCGCAGATCGATTTGTTGCAACCCTATCGGGTGGTGAGAGACAAAGAGCTTGGGTCGCCATGCTACTTGCCCAACAAAGCCAATGTATTTTATTAGACGAACCAACATCGGCATTAGATGTTGCACATCAGCACGAGCTACTGGCTTTAATTCGAGAGCTTAACCAATCACTGGGTTTAACCGTGATTATGGTACTTCATGACGTCAATATGGCGGCAAAATTCAGTGACCATCTTATTGCTCTTCACTCCGGAGAAGTGATCGCTTCTGGCTCTCCGAAAGAATTGATGACACCGGAAACACTGATGAAAATCTACGGCATGGAGCTGGCGCTATTCGACCACCCTGAAACAGGGCAACCAATCAGTTATATCCCTTAAATGACGAGGAATCTGTTATGAAAAAGTTCATGGCGCTACTGTCTGTCTTATTCGTATTTAATGCTTACGCGCTAGAGAGCCCTCATGCATTAGAAATCACACACGAAATGGGAACCGCTTCTTTCGAAACAACCCCTAAAAAAGTTGTGGCGTTAGACTGGGTTCTGTCAGAAACGGTGCTCAGCCTTGGCGTTGAGCTAGAAGGCATTGCCGATGCCAAAGGCTATCAGCAGTGGGTTGTGAAGCCAGAACTGAACCAAGGTGTCACCGATGTTGGATCTCGACGCGAGCCTAACTTAGAACTATTAACTAAGTTGAAGCCTGATGTCATCCTAATTAGCGAACACATGGCAGCGGCTTATCACCAACTCAATAAAATTGCTCCGGTGTTAGTTTATAGCGTTTACAGCCAAAAGAAGCAGCCGATTGAATCTGCAACGGCGATTACGTTGTCGCTTGGTAAATTGTTCGACCAAGAACAAAGAGCTCAACAAATTATTGCAGACACAAAGCAGCGACTTCACGACAACGGTGAGAAAATACAAACAGCAGGCAATGCAGATAAGCCATTGATCTTTGCACGTTTCATCAACGATAAAACTTTACGAATTCACAGCCAAGGTTCACTAGCGCAAGCGACCATTCAAGCGATGGGGCTAAAAAACGATTGGCAGGAACCGACCAACCTTTGGGGGTTTAGCACCACAGGTGTCGTTAGGCTCGCGGAACATCAACAAACAAACGTGATGCTTTTTGGTCCTTTGACTGAAAACGAAAAGAATCAACTCACTCAATCTGCACTTTGGCAGGCAATGGAATTCACCAGAACAGATTCCGTGTATGAGCTTCCGAGTATCTGGACCTTTGGAGGGCTTATCGCTGCGCAAAGATTTAGTGACCACATAACAGAACTACTGACCCAAAAATGATAGCAACCACCAAGATTGAAGGTTCAGCAGTGGCAAGAACTCACATTAAAACAGTCGTCCTATTGGTTACGGCTGTTCTCCTTATCGGCTCGCTACTGCAGATAACTGCCCCCTACTCGAAAGGTATTGGGTTGATTTGGGATACGCTCTTTCATTTTGATTCAGCGAACTACCAACACCTGATCACCCATCTCACTTATTTACCGAGACTTGCAGTTGCACTCCTTTGTGGTTTTGCATTAGCGGTCGCCGGCTGTGTGATGCAGTTTGTGCTACGTAACCCTATTGCTTCACCAACGACACTTGGTGTCGCTGCGGGCGCAGAGCTAGGCATGGTATTGGGTTTGCTTTTAATCCCAGCAAGTGTCGCTGTTCCTCTTTTTATCCCTGCTTTCATTGGTGGCTGCCTTGCTACGGGTTTAGTCTTTGCACTCAGCTCTACACGTGGGTTTTCGCCTCTGCATATGGTTCTATCGGGTATGGTCGTGAGCCTATTTTTAGGATCACTCAACACCATGCTACTCATGCTGCATGAGCAACAGCTTACCAGTGTATTCGTATGGGGCGCAGGTGTGCTTAACCAAAATGATTGGTCTAGCGTTCAAGTTTTATTACCCCTGATTACCATTCCAACTTTACTACTGCTCGTCCTACAAAGACCATTATCTGCATTGCAGTTTGGTGATAATGTTGCCACTTCGCTAGGCGTGAACATTAAGCAAATCAAACTGTTGTGTTTATCACTCGCAATCTTTATCACCGCAGCGGTAGTCAGTGAGGTGGGCTTGATTGGCTTTGTGGGTATCGTTGCCCCAGCGATTGCAAGGCTGCTAGGCGTTAGATCATTAGCTAAACAAATTTTAACCAGTGGCTTGTTCGGTAGTTTAATCCTGTTGATTGTCGATTTAGTGATTCAGCCATTCTCAGGTTTTGGTGGTGAGCTACTGCCTACGGGCGCAATGACGGCATTACTTGGCGCTCCATTTTTATTATGGCTACTGCAACGTACTAAACTTCAATCGGATCTTAAGAGTCGTAACGAGCATATAGAACAGTACAAGCGAGCTAATACAGCCAAAACTTTGATTGCTATGTCTTTGGTATTGGCGGTTACGTGCTTTATTGCGCTCACTCTCGGCAAAAACCAATTTGGCTGGAGTCTTGAGATTCATGAATCCTTGTTTGAATTACGCACGCCACGAGTACTGGTTGCACTGTTAGCCGGTATTGGCCTTGCTTCCGCGGGTACCATTATTCAGCGCATTTCAAATAACCCGATGGCGAGCCCGGAAGTATTGGGCATAAGTTCAGGTGCTGCCCTAGCGCTGGTTCTTGGCACACTCTGGGGCAACTCGATTGGACGCGAAGAACAAATGCTGCTCGGTACACTTGGAGCAACGTCTGTTACGGCTGTAGTTTGGTTGATGGGCAGAAAGCACAACTTCGCGCCAACGCAAACTCTATTAACCGGTATCGCGCTAAGTGCAGGGCTAGATGCTTTGCTGCGCATTACGATGAGTTCAGGTAACGAAAATGCCACGGCGCTGCTGACTTGGTTATCGGGTTCAACGTATCTGGTTGCCACACAAGATGTCGTTTTACTTGCTGTTGGTGTGACAATTGTTGGTGCTATTTCCCTTTCACTGCATCGCTGGATTGAGCTTATAAACCTGGGTGATGTGACCACCAGCAGTTTGGGGATGAACACAACCACTGTTCGCTTAGCTTTGCTGTTATTGGTCGCAGCAATGACTACGCTGTGCACCATCGTTATTGGTCCGCTGAGCTTCATCGGACTGTTAGCACCTCACATGGCCCGATCGCTTCACCAATATAGAGCGATTCCGCAAATGCTGACAGCGGCATTGTTGGGCGCGATCATCATGGTCGCAGCGGACTGGATTGGTCGTACGTTGTGGTTCCCTTGGCAGTTCCCTGCTGGGCTACTTGCTTCTCTACTTGGGGGCGGCTACTTCCTTTACCTAATGAGAAAGTAACCTTTCAACAAGCCTATTAATTTCTCCTCCACTTCGCTGAACTCCGAAGTGGAGGCTTATTTCAACTCTGTCTTTACCCCTTCAATCCTTGTTTGTCCTCTCACCCCTCGTTTATCCTCTCAACCGACATCGCTATTCCGGAATACTAGTAATTGTTTTTTGGTTGCAGAAACACAATGAATGGTATTCGAGCACTTTTATGTTTACCATGGTTCCAATAACAAACTGATTTGTAAGCCCTATGGACATAACGACAATTACAAAGCTCCAACAAGACTTGCTGTTTAAAGTCATTGCTAGCTTAAAAGCCGAAGACGCTAAAGCCGGCAGCAGCCTCAATGAATCTTCTTTGGCACAACAATTCGAAGTTTCAAGAAGCCCAATACGCGCCGTTTTAAAACACTTGTCGAGTCAGGGCATTACTAAGGTTGTTCCCTATAAAGGTTCTGTACTTCAAATGGATGCGGCTGATATTAAGCTAGACGTACCGACAGACGACGAACAGCCCCGCCAAGAACAACTGTACCTGAATATTTTAATGGACCTGTTCTTTGGGGAATTAAGCAGTTCCTTCTCGGAAAAAGATCTGCAAGAACGATATGAGGCTAACCGTGGTGAAATACAAAATGTCACTCGCCTACTAGAAAGCGATGGTATTTTCCGCCGCAGCCCCGGCTATAAATGGCAACTTGATGGTGTTCTAAACACACTTGAAAGGCATACCGAGAGCTATCGATGTCGCTTGATCTTTGAACCTGCAGGACTACTTGAGCCGACATGGAACTTAAAGCGTAGCGAACTCGAAGCATGCCGAGACCGCCATGTCTACGCCATCAACAATCCAAAATCGACTTCCGCTAGTCAACTCTTCGCACTGAGTGTCGACTTCCATGAACTGATCGCAGCCAGCTCCGGAAACCGCTTTTTGTTAGGGATGATGCAACAACAAAATCGTCTGCGTAAGGCTACGGATTTGGTCTCTATGCATATTCAATCTTCCGTGGTTAAGTCATGCCAGCGCCGCTTAGACATCATGGATCTAGTTCTAGAAGGCGACAATCAAAGTGCCTCAACACAACTAGCCCAACTGCTCGAAAACGATATACGAGTAATGAATCGCACCTACAACAATGTCATGAACGTATCGCGCGAGCAACGAGAACAATTACTCAGCAGTATTTCAGGAAAAAACAACTAACCTAGGAGCAGCATACTTTGATGCTGCTCTCTCTTCATTTACTTTCCGTCGCCTCTCGCCCCACACAAAAAAAATACTATTTAATCAGAAGCTTAATATGAAACCAGACATAAGAGCTGGGCTTTAACGATCCTATAAATCAGACACTATTATTGCATTTGAAAATAAATTGCATTCTCATATTGTTTTTTCGCATCAGAAATACAATAATAATGATTCTTATTTAGACTAAGACTGGGACAGCAGTAATAACGACTCACCTATCCGAATCGTCATTACTCACAACTCTGTTGAGTCTAGATAAACACAATAAAAAATAGAGTCACCGCGCCAAAAGAAATGTGTGCAGCCTTTCATTGATAAATGCAGAGAAAAAAATGAAGACCGAAAAAGGAAGTTTCAAGCTTTCCACCGTCGCATTAGCAGTTGCGGCAGTAACGACAGTATTCACAGCCCAAGCTCAAGATCTAACAACTGAAGAAAAAATGGTGGTGGTTTCTAGCCGCACGCCTAAAGCCATCAGTGATATCCCTGGTACCGTTTGGTATATCGATGCTGAACAAATTGAACAAGAGTATCGAGGTGGTAAATCACTAGGTGAAATTCTATCGGCAACCATCCCATCTTTAGATGTTAGCAGTGGTGCCCGCACTAACTACGGTCAAAACTTACGTGGCCGTAAGATGCTAGTAATGATTGACGGCGTATCATTGCAGTCGTCTCGTCCAATCAGCCGCCACCTAGATTCCATCGACCCGTTCAACATCGATCGTATTGAAGTGTTGTCGGGTGCAACCTCGATTTATGGTGCAGGCGCTTCAGGTGGTGTTATCAATATCATCACCAAAAAAGCGCAAGGTGAAGAGCTAGAATTCGAATCCTTTGTTGGCGGTTCATCTGGCTTCAACTCGAATGAAGATTTCGATTACAAAATCGGTCAGTCTATCTCTGGTGGCAACGAGACGGTTCAAGCTCGCTCTTCTGTGGTTTACACAGAGACACAAGGCTTCTTCGATGCAAATGGTGACATTGTTACCCCTGATATTTCACAAGGTTCGCTGCAATTTAATAAGACGGTCGACTTCTTAACCACAGTGGGTGTCAACATCACTGAGACTCAGAAGCTTAACTTCCTTGCTCAATACTACGATAGCCAACAAGATTCACCTTACGGCCTATACATTGTCGGCAGTGACTTTGTTGATGTAAGAAAAGGATTTGATTCAGACCGCGAACATGGCACAGAGCGCATCATGTTGAGTGCTTCCTATATTAATGAGCAGTTCCTTGGTCATCAGCTGATCGCAGAAGCGTCTTATCGAAAAGAAGATCAAACTTATACACCTTATTACCAATCTTCTGGTCAACAAATTACCGACGTTATCTCACTTAAAACAGCATTAGCGAAAAGCTTTAACAAGTTCAATCTTGTTTACGGTATTGATGCTTATCAAGACAAACTGGATAGTAACCAAGCTCTGTATGATCCAACGATTGCCAATGATTCTGGCAATTTGATCAACAAAACGTATGCTAAAACAGGTCGCTACCCTGGTGTAAAAGTGAGCTCAATTGCTGGCTTTATCCAAACGGATTATGCAATAACCAATGATTGGACTGTCGAAGGTGGCTTCCGCTACCAATATATGTCTAACAAGATTGATGATTTTGTCGGCTACACCCAACAAAAGAAAATTGCCTCTGGCACTGGCACGTCTGCCGATGCGGTACCAGGCGGTGAAACAAGCTACACCGTTGGTCTATTTAACTTGGGTACGATTTACCACCTAAACAACGAGTCTCAAGTATGGGCAAACTTCTCACAAGGCTTTGACCTTGCAGACCCTGCAAAATACTACGGACAAGGTGACTACACACTGGTTGGCGATCACTGGCAACTGAACGACAGCATCAATGTGAATGATTCAAAGATGTCTGGTATTAAAACCAACAGCTTCGAGCTAGGTTATCGCTTAGAAACCGGCGAGCTAAACCTACAAACGGCGGCGTACTACTCGCAATCTGACAAGTCTGTGAGTTACAACAAGAACACATTACTTATCGAAGAAATTGATGATAAGAAGCGTGTTTACGGCCTAGAAGCAATGGCCTCTTACTGGGTACACGATAACATTCAGCTTGGCGCATCTGGCCACTATGTGATTTCTGAAGTAAAGGGTGACGACGGTTGGGAAGACTATACCGCGGGTGAAGCAAGCACATCGAAAGCGAACGCTTGGGCTGGTTGGTACGACACAGATCTATCTGTAAAACTACAAAGCCAAACTATGTTCGATTACGAAGATGCGGATCAAAACAAGCTAGATGGTTACACCGTGTTTGATTTAGTCGGTACCTATCAGCTTCCTGTTGGTAGTCTTGGCTTCGGTATTCAAAACTTATTGAACGAAGACTACACAACTATTTGGGGACAGCGTGCTCAAATTGTGTATTCAGCACACTACGCTCCAGCTGCATACGACTACAAAGGCCGCGGACGTACTTATACTCTGAACTATCAAGTTAAGTTCTAAAACTTACTGTAGTTTATTAATAATTAAAGGGTTGGTATTTAGTACCAACCCTTTTTTATTTAATACTAATTTAAAGTAATCAAATAAATATGGAGTCAGATTGTTAATATAAAAATCTACTCAAACCTTTACACGATTAAATAGCGTTAAATTTAACAAGTCGCTCACTATAACCAAAGTTAGCCGGTGTGTGATTAACTTCCACTGTAATACTACCAGACAGTTCTCCATCTGTTTTATACACTGGACATGATGCAATATCGGATAAGTATGACTCTTCTGTTGGAGCGCTGAAGTAATAAATCTTTTGTAGATTACATTCACCAACCTTCATTCCCAACGCTTCAACTTCAGAACGCTGACGGTAGTAATGTGGGCCGATATCAAGAAGATACTCAGGACTATGTGTATAGATCTCACTAGTGTAGCGCTCGGTAAACTCACTCTCCGCAATAAAGTGTTCATTTGCCATGCTGTAAAGCACATTCAGATGCCAGTAGATCAACTCAGACTCATCACTGGTTGATGCGCCAGGCTTAGAGTAGACGCACTGGATCTGACTATGAGGAACTTGTAAGCTCTGAGTCGATTGGATGTTATTACGAAGAGCCTTGATCCCACAGCGATGCATCGTGAAACCCTCATTCTTCATCGACTCGGTAACTTGGTTAATCGACTGATATTGAACGTAGACCCCTTCCGGTGATTCGCCAGTGATAACGTTAGTATTATCAGCATACGCAAACGAACTAAGAGAAGAGATTACAGACACTAAAGCTATTGTTTTTTTCATTATTATTTGTCCTTTGTGATTGGCGGCAGGAAAATAACTCAGAAAACCAATATACAACACAACACCTATCGATATTTGTGATCTTGGTTGAAGCAATGATTGCTTTTATGAATATTAAGGTTTGGTGTCGGGTATATTTTATATTTGGAAGATTAAATAGCTTAATTTCAACATGGATATAAAGTCAGTTAGTGAAAGAAACTTAATAGAGACATGATGTTTATTATTAATAAATTAGATTTTAAACAATTAAGAAATATTCAACTATCAATAACACCAGCTCTATTTATTAACTATTCTGTTTAATTAAGAAAATATAAGACGAACCTAATAGGCTCGCCTTTATTGTTCATATCGTAAACAGATTTCACAACTGTTATTGAGACTCTGACAATAAGAGAGATACACCAGAAAAACTTCGGAATGCATTGATCATAATGTAGAGATCTTCATCAGCCCTAGGCACCTCGCACGTTTCAAAGTTACCTGAGCGATAAGGTCGGCAATCGTAGGTACTTTTCGTTGGTTGCGCGCCTGAACGAATGTAGAGATCAGCGTCCCCTACTCCAGACTTAATCACGACACTCACGTCCGTGGTGCGATTTGCTGCTTTGAGCACAAACAATTTCTGTTGTCCGGACGTCGCGGCGAGATCGCTAATCAAGCTTCCTAAAGTCACCTCAGGAATATCATTGTTCGGCTCACCGACTGAGCCATCTGGCAACGTATCACCAAAGTATGAAGACACGAGTGGCCAAATCTTACTTATTTTCACGCCTTGGTTTTCACAACCTCCAAAATGATGCAGCGCAATCGCTTTGTTGTTGTCAGTACGTAAAACAGGTGAACCAGACGACCCGCCAATGGTGTCACAGAAATAGCCAGTGTCGGTATTGGCACCTCGCCCACCAGTTGAAGCTACATCAATCTGACACATTCCGGAGCCATTTTGGTCACTTTCAATTGCCAGTTCTTTCGGCTTACCAGCTCCGTGTTGTGGAATGTAAATACCATCGCCAAAGATTGGCTCTTGAGCATCCAAGCCTAGGTAACCAAACGACTTAATTTTTGAAAAGTCATCAACAGTGAAAAGTGTGTAATCCAAATCATAATCAGTGCTGAGTATCTTACTCCCCATGACTTTTACCGTGGTAGCCATAGAGCCATCACAAGTACGACGCTGATAGTTAAACCATACCTCTGTATTTCTCAGCTCTGATTCTGATGCGACACAGTGGTTGTTGGTGAACATATGGTTATCTGGCCCCACCCGCCAAGCGGTACATAAACTACGCCCATTAATGAGTAGCCTTGCAACTGGGGTTGTCCAAGCCACTTTATCTGGATGAGACTCTTCCCAGCAGGCTACGTCTCTGCGCTCATTAACGCCACAGGTAGATAACGTTGCCAATGCCTCTTCGTCTGCACTCTTACCCGCCATGTAGTAATCTATCTCGAACTCAGCGTATTGGCCCTTTGAGTTTGGAATAACCTCAATCAGCATGCGTTCGCTTGAAATAGACTGAGCAAACCAATCTGTCTGGCTGTCACGATACTCAACTACCTCATCATTGGTGCTCGAACTCAAGCGCAATAGACTGCCTTTCGGCACAACAAGCGACTTGAAGTGAAGCTTAATGAACGATGCCCCCACATGCTCAATTTGCTGTTTGCGCACGTTGCCCGATGTCTCAATCAACGCTTGGTGTGACAATGGGTACTCAACTTCATTGGCAATAACGGGTAAGTGTGGCTGAACAGTAAGATTGGGCTGAACCAGGGATTGTGGCTGCGCATTTACGAACGAAGAAAATAGACATGTTGTCGCTAACCCAAGGTTAGATAAGATTACTTTCATTGGATTTCCTATATCGATTTGTAGTGTTCCCTCCACAAACATATGCGCTAAAAAACAATATGACACAAAATGCATATTTGATTTTTAGTAAAGAAATCTCAACAGCCGAAGTAAATTCTAATATTCAATAAGATAGCCGTCATCAGTGTTGATTATCACCAATATAACTGTACAAATTTATGTGCTCGTTGAAGAAAAAATAAAACACGAAGAAATCGCGTTGTTTGCTATTCTGGAGGTATTTTCGGCAGAGCTGCACGCTTGATATTGTCACCAGTTATAAGCTTGAAAATATCGGTGAGCAACGAGTATGCAAAGCCTGCACTGGATAGCCAACCAATAACCAAACAAAAAGGGCTAGCAAAACAGCTAACCCTTCTCAGTTGAGAATTCATTTCGAACTCCCTATTTGTATTCAGCTTTCGATTATGCTGTTTTTTCATCCAAGTTTGCGTCTTGCTTGTCATCAAGAGCAAAGTAGATTTTCGACACAATCACTTCAGCAATCAGAATCGTAAATACCACAGCAAAGAAAGCAACAACACCATTCCAAGGGCCAGTAAAGCTTACCTTGTCACCGAACAATAAGTTAATCGCTTCTAGCATGACAAACTTCGAGCCCACCAAGATAATGTAAGTGGTAATAGCTCGGTAAACCTTAGGAGCCGTACCCGGCTTGCTTTTAAAGTGCTCAGCAATCTTATGTTCTAAGCCAATAGAAAGTTTCAATAGTAACTGAAGCAACAACGCCGCTATCAAAGAGATAGTGAAAGATTCGATATTCACAAAGTCCCAGTACTCATCAAAGAAGTTAAGAACCACTAGGTCCACCAGCACTGCTAACGTGTAACCAACAAATAGACGTTGTGGTGTATTGAATCCGTAAACTTTGTCTGAATTAGTCATGTTGTCTCTCTTTAATTTGATAAGTAGCCTCGATTTGAAATACATCTTAGCGTTCGAATCAGAACAAAACTTACCATTTGATGACACCATCCCCTTTCCATTCAAAATTGTTAACCTTTATTGATTGATTATTTTCTGTACCAATAATTCTCTTCCCTCTATACAGCAATACTGGAAAATATAGAAAAGCACCAAAAGATAAGTCTCGTCACTGCTTGTCATCAAATGGCAATTTTTCATAGGCGTCACCTCATAAGATGACTCCATCAGCGACAAACACTCATTTGAAAAAGGTGCAGACTATGAAAAAGCTAATCACTAACGCGAACGTATTTAACGGTGTTGATAACAACCTAATCGAGAACGTATCTATTCTTATTGAAGACAACTTGATCACTCAAATTGGCGAGGTTGACGCTACGTTAGCCGATGAAATTATTGATGCTCAAGGTGGCACAGTAATGCCTGGCTTGATTGACGCCCACGTACATATCACGCTATCTGCGCCTTTCAATGTGATTGATACTATGACACGTGAAGAAGTCGCAATTCGCTCAGCGAAGATTTCAGAAGAGATGCTAATGCGCGGTTTTACCACTATTCGCGATGTAGCAGGTAACACCCTTGGCCTTAAGAAAAGTATCGATAACGGCTACGCGACTGGCCCACGTATTCTCCCTTCAATGGCAGCAATTTCACAAACCAGCGGTCACTCAGATTACCGCCAAAACCAAGCTCAAGAACGTTTAGCGAACGGACACGAAGACTCGCCAATGATGAAGCTAGGTGCGATGCGAGTAGCTGATGGCCGTTCAGAAGTATTGAAAGCCGTGCGTGAACAACTGTTTATGGGTGCGTCACAAATCAAGATCATGGCCGGTGGCGGTGCATCATCGACCTTCGACCCGCTAGACACATTGCAATTTACTTCCGACGAAATGGAAGCCGCAGTACAAGCCGCTTCAGATTACGGTACGTATGTTGCCGCTCACATCCACACCTCTGATGCGATGCGTCGAGCAGCCGAAGCAGGCGTGATGTCTTTCGAGCACGCTACTATCATGGATGACGAGATCGCCGAGATCATCAAAGAAAAAGGTATTTGGGTGATCCCGTCTTACTTCACCTCTTCATTGATTGCAGAGCGTAAGATCCCACTGCCAAACGAAGAGACATATCGCAAAACAGAGCGTGTGGGTAAAGCCATGTTCAAGTCGGCAGAACTGATTAAGAAATACGACATCCAAAACATCGCATTTGGTACTGACTGTGTGGGCGAAACAGATGTGCATGCGACCCAACTGAATGAGCTTGGTGCGATTGAGCAAGTATTCGATACCATCACTGCACTTCGCATGGCGACGTCAAACTGTGGGCGACTATTCGAAATGTCGACATACCAACACCCGTACCAAGAAGGCAAACTTGGTCAAGTGGTTGAAGGCGCTTACGCTGACCTACTGATCATCGACGGTAACCCACTAGAAGGCGTGGCATGTGTGGCTAACACAGAGACACAAAAACTGATCATGAAAGACGGCAAGGTGTATAAAAACACGCTTTAGTGTTCAATATACTCACTAAGTAATGAAACCTCTCAGGCAAGCAAGCGAACTTTATAGTCGCTTGCTTGCCTTTTTATTAAGCGCTGTTTTATTGCTACTATTAAACACAGGTTATTGATTTATGGATAAATCGGGGTGGGATAAGGATGGCATTAGAATGAGAACTGTACTGAATACACGTCTATTTTCATTGCTAAAGGTGATAACCTCGCTGCGATTCGTCTTGGTATTGCTAACCAGTTTAGTGCTGTTCGGATGCAGTAACTTTCGAAACTTATCCCATGAGATAGATGCAATTGACTCCATTACCGACCAATACCAACTGGTTTTGAGCCAACCCGCATCAGATTCAGCCGTCGTGATTCTACAAATCAAAGACATCAATCAAAGCGAAGTGGATGGCTACGATGGAATCATCAACAGTGACCGTATCCACTTGCAGCTATCGAATAACATTCATTACCTACTTGTCTTTGAAGATAAGAACCAAGACTTAACCCTACAAGCTAACGAAGCGTTCAGCGTTATTAATCTTAGTGACTACCAAGACAATTCCAGCATCAAAGTCTCACTAGAAGTGAATGAGAACGAAGCCCCGAGCGCCTTTGTTGATCGTTCACTTTCTTCACTATTAAAAATCGAGTTGGATTTGGTGGATATCGGCGCAGTTGTGAGCCTTGAAGATCCCCCCTTTGAAAGAAAAAACGCCAAACTCGGGATGTGGCAACCACTGACATTCCTGCTCGAGCATAATGCTGGGCTCTACTTTTTATCAGAGTACGACCCTAACAAAATACCTATCTTGTTTGTGCATGGCATTAACGCAACTGCGTTAGATTTTGCTCCACTGATCGAAAAAGTCGACCAATCTAAATATCAAATATGGGTGTTTAACTATCCTTCCGGTTTGTCTTTGGCTTTGAACTCCAAAGGTCTGAACAACTTAATGCACACCGTCGTCACTCAATACAAGATTCAACAATTACACGTGGTGGCGCACAGCATGGGCGGGCTTATCGTTGCCAATAGTATTCGTCAGTGTCGTATCGGACAGTTATGTGATTTTGTCAGTAGCATGACCACCATCTCCTCCCCATTCGGTGGTGTTGCTTCAGCTAAGCAAGGTATAGAGTACTCCCCAGTGGTAATGCCAGCCTGGGTCGATTTAAATCCAGAAGGCAAATTTATCGCTGACCTGTTTTCTGATAACGATAAAAACCACACCCCACACTTTTTAGCGTTTGGCTATAACTCGGGGGAGCTGTTCAATACCAAAAGTAACGATGGTGTCATTAACCTCTCCAGCCAGTTATCGCGCCCTGCCCAACTCCACGCATCACAAATCCTCGGCTACAACGAAAACCATTTGAGCATCTTAGATAACGATGACCTGTTTGAAGACCTGTCCGAGTTTTGGTTAAGAGCTGAAGGAGCACATTGATTTACCTTCAGGCGCATCATCGAATTGTGATCCATTTGCGTCGGTCGCCTATCGTTTTGACTTTCCTTCCCTGCTGACTAAAACTCCTCAAATAATTGCTTTACCGAGGATCTTAAAAGATCTTGCAGGACACAGTAATGTTGTATATTATCCGCCCACAAATTACAGACCGGATAGTCGGTCTGTAAATAAATTGAGTAATTCCCATGGACAAAAAGCAGCAAGCAATCCAAGCCGCGATTGGATTATTCGCGACACAAGGCTTTGAAAAAACGTCTATCGCACAGGTATGTGAAACGGCGAAAGTATCGAAGGGTTTAGTGTTTCATCATTTCAAAAATAAAGATGACCTACTGCGACAAGTATTTGTACGTATGGCAGAGATCATCAATGAAGTCGGTGAAAACTCTGATTTATCGAGTGAAGGAATGTCAGCTAAAGAGAGGTTTATTAACCTTATCGAACACATCTTTTTGTCTATGGCGGATCCACAACAAAAACAGTTTTATCAGCTTGATTACCAAGTGAAATGTCAGCCTTCAACCCGGTTGATATTGCAAGACCTATTGGACGAGCGCTACCAACTGATGGTGCGCTCGTTTGAAGTCATTTTGTGTGACATTCCAAATGCTAACAGCATTGTTGATAGTCACATGTTGATTGCCGATATCGATGGTATCGCGCTCAATTACTTGTTCTCGGATGGTGATTACCCGTTAGAACAAATTAAACAACGCTTCATAGCTAAGTACTTACTGCTGCTGAATTTATAAGTACCTCGCTTAAAAGCTCTATAGACGTAGCTGGCTCTTTGACGCAACTCTCTACCGAAGAGCGCAAGCAACAAATAATTTAAGTTAGGAACATTCAAATGAAAACACCTTATGAAATTCAGTACCAAGCTTTCGCTGCTGCAGGCGGGCTTTACGACGAACGCCATGCAAAACTGTACGCAGAATTTGCCGACGATCTTATTGCCGACGGCAGTTTTTCTATCGTGCATGAAGGCGTAGCACACGCATGCTACACACCAATCACAATAGACGCAGCGCCACACCTGAAGTGTTATGTACTTGCACCTTTAGCGGTATTACCAAAATACCAAGGTAAAGGCTATGCGACTCGATTGATGGAAGAAGCCGAGAAACAACTCGACGCTGACGTTATCTTCGTGATGGGCGAACCGTTCCACTATGGAAATCGCTACAACACTCCACATAATGTGCTCCCACCAGTAAAAACACTTGCACCTTTAGAGTGCTGGTTCGCTAAAGCACTTACCCCTGGCGCATTAGACGGCGTGGGTGAATCGACTTCAAGCATCTCTGGCCCTTACGCAAGTGAGCAAATGTGGGGACACCCAAGCGAGCAAGTTTAAGATAAATCAGATAAGAAAAATGGAACGCTCAGGCGTTCCATTTTTGTTTTGGTGGAGCACAACTCGTGTCCGAGTTGAGAGCGTTGATATCGCATACGTTCAAGCTGATTTCGAACCCCCTCCCCCTCCAATTAAGTTCATCCACCTCTTTAGATCTGCGACCGAGGGGGAGAATCTTCTTTGTCGCTGAATGCATATCTAAGCATATAACGATCTGTATTCTATTCCTCCCCTTTTCACGAACCACAATGGATCGAAGATGCTGATTAAGGGGAGGCTAGGAGGGGATTTAGTTATGAGCTAACACGGATTTGCCCCATTCCTTGTCGGCGAGATTTTTGACCGATAACTCCTGTCAGAATTTGCCCTACATTTCCTAATGCTTAGCGAGAAGAAGGTCATGCTCGCGATTGGACAAAATTGATAACTACACTTATTTAACTATTTATTTTATATATGCATACCTATTCAATGAGCTATATAAGCCCCTTTACCTTTACAACTCAAATCATGTAACTGATAACAAATGTTATCGTTCTACTTCGTCTGCTTAGCTTATGCTTCTTTAATGTATTGAACGATAATCACCAAATTCTCCTGGAGGATAAATGAGTAAAAATATAATTGGCTTAGATGAGAAAAGATCTCTTGAGCTTGTAGATCAGCTGAATGTGCTATTGGCGGAATATCAGGTTTTGTATATGAATGTTCGTGGTTATCACTGGAACATCAAAGGTAGAGCCTTTTTTGAGCTACATGCTAAGTTTGAAGAAATATATAACGACCTTGTTATTAAAATTGATGAGATTGCAGAGCGAATTCTTACCTTAGGAGGCAAGCCGGTTCATAACTACTCACAATACCTAGAGTTGTCGGACCTATCAGAAGCCATTGATATTAACGATGGTAATGAGGCGATAAAGCAAATTCTTCAGTCATATAGAGTGCTATTAATCAAACAAAGAGACATCTTGTCCAATGCTACTGATCTGAATGATGAAGGTACCGCAGCTCTGATGGGGGGCTACATTAGTCAACAAGAAAAAGAAACCTGGATGATGAACGCTTATCTTCAATAGAGAGCTCATAAAGGGCATGTTAATGCATTGCCCTCTTTTCTATCAGAAAGCAAACGTCTAACGGTATTGATTCCTATAATCAAGAAGTGATAGTACTAATTAAAAGGTAGCTACTATGGAGAATATGGAGCTCTTGTGGGAAATATTTTCACCTTATACCCAGAAAGTGGAGCTAAAAAAGAAAGAAATAATCCTTAGGGAAGGAGTCGTTAGCGATTCTATCTTTTATGTTGAAAGTGGTTGTTTGCGATCCTGGTTTAATAAAGATGGCAATGATGTTTCATTTCAGTTCTTCCTTGAAGGGACGGTTGTAGCGTCATTTGAAAGCCTGTGGTTTGGTGATCCTAGTCCTTATAATATTGAGAGTGTTCTTCCTACTACTTTGTCGGTCATCCCAATAAGTGTATTTAACGCTAAGTTGGAAGAGTCCTCGGAGTTGAAAGAGATTATATTCAAGCATCTATGTCACAGAGTCCGTCATTACCAAAGGTTGTTTTTATCGCGTATCAAAGACAGCCCCCAAGAAAGATATGAAGACTTAATAAGGAATAATCCTGAAATCATAAGACAGATTCCTCAGCACTATATTGCCTCATATTTGGGTGTAACCTCTGTCTCACTTAGTCGGATTCGCTGTCGAAAATAAAACACTAGGTATATGCTAAGGCCAAATTGGCGTGCAAGAATGTGTCATTCAATCAACGGCCTTGGTCTATCTCTACATGACTTCTCAAGTCCCATATGTACACTGGAGCGGAGGCAGCACAGTCATTACACACAATCGTTTCTTCAGGAATATCACTCCCCCATACGGGTACTCTTGATTCCTTCGATAACAAAGTGCTTCCACAAAACGGACAGTTTTTTATGGGGGTTTTAGTTTCAGGCATGTAACCTCTAACAAACAGCGATACTTAGAGTTCTGCGAACTTGGTTTGTATGCTTGACAACCATTGCTGTCTCTTGTTGTTGGAGACACCCTTCACGTTAGTCAAGTTTATCCATTCTCTTTTCTTAACACCTATTTTCCAGAAAGTCCCCATAAGCAGGGCCTTTTTAATTGCATTGCCAAACAGTAACTTATATGCAATCGAAGGTGTATTCATGGTTGTGATCATAGTTACACCCTTTAACTTAGTTAAAGTGCAGCTCATACCTGTACCCCCACCACTATATTCATAGGCAATACCAGGGAAAACTAACTTGTCGATGAAGCCTTTCATGAGGGCTGGCATTAGCTCCCACCAAATAGGAAAAACAAAAACAATGTGTTCTGCTCGCTCTATGCGTTGTTTGTACTCAAGTACTTGTGGGTCAAGCAACTTATATGCTTTGTCTGGCTCATTACGTGCGATAGCAAAAGCCTGAAGATCCTTACTGCGCATCACAGGGTCAAAGTTATCATTATCGAGATGTATAAGGTCAAACTCATGTTTGGCTTCTTCCAGACCTTCTTTTATTGAATCAAGAATAGAGTTGCAGTAGCTACGTTCGTATGGATGGTTAAACACGACTAATACACGCATAAGATATTTACCTTTAATGAGAAGATAACTCATTGTAGGAAGTAGCGAACATTTTTGACGATAACATATGTTATCAAAACACAGTTAATTGACACCAAAGATAAAAATGTCATTTCCATCCTTCAATACCTATTTACTCGGACGAACATCTAGCATTGATAACATATGTTATCGTCTTTTTTGATTTAGCAACCCTATAGTTGGATATGAAGCATAGTTGTCAAACTATATAGCCTTATGTCTTTAAAACTAAAGGGAAAACATAATGAATAATAAGCTAACCTCTACCAACGGAAGCCCTATTGCAGATAATCAAAATGTACAAACAGCCGGTGCTCGAGGCCCTATGCTACTTCAGGATGCATGGTTTTTGGAAAAGCTCGCGCACTTTGACAGAGAAGTGATTCCGGAGCGCAGAATGCACGCAAAAGGTTCTGGTGCTTACGGGACATTTACCGTCACACATGACATAACGAAGTACACAAAAGCGGATGTATTCTCGAGTGTTGGAAAAAAAACTGATCTGTTTGTACGCTTTTCAACGGTTGCTGGTGAGCGAGGAGCGGCAGATGCTGAGCGTGATATCCGTGGGTTTGCACTAAAATTCTATACTGATGAAGGAAACTGGGATCTGGTGGGGAATAACACTCCGGTGTTCTTTCTACGCGACCCTCTTAAGTTTCCCGATCTAAATCATGCGGTCAAGCGCGATCCAAGAACAAATATGCGCTGTGCGGACTCTAATTGGGATTTTTGGACAAAACTTCCTGAGGCTTTACATCAAATTACGATTCTAATGAGTGAACGTGGTATTCCTCGCACCTACCGCCATATGCATGGGTTTGGCAGTCATACATTCAGTTTTATAAACGCTGATAATGAGCGGTATTGGGTTAAGTTTCACTTGAAAACCCAGCAGGGTATCGAAAACCTCACCGATCAGGAAGCAGAAGAACTTATCGGCAAGAATCGTGAAAGTCATCAGCAAGATCTGTACGAATCCATTGAGAACCGAAACTTTCCAAAGTGGGATTTGAAGGTGCAGATAATGCCGGAAAGTGATGCCGATAACTATCGTTTCCACCCATTCGATTTGAGCAAAGTTTGGCCACAAGAAGATTACCCTCTTCTTGATGTTGGTGTTATCGAGCTCAATCGAAACCCTGAAAACTACTTTGCCGAAGTTGAACAAGCCGCATTTAATCCGGCAAACGTTGTACCGGGTATAGGTTTCTCTCCAGATAAAATGTTACAAGGACGACTGTTCTCGTATGGAGATACGCAACGATACCGTTTGGGAGTAAACCACGCTTTTATCCCAGTGAATCAACCCCGCTGCTCGGTGAACTCATACCATCGTGATGGCGCTATGCGAGTGGATGGTAATTATGGCAGTACAAAGGCATACGAGCCTAATAGTTATGGGTTATGGCAAGAGCAGCCAGAGGCTAAGGAACCACCTCTAGAGCTACATTCAAATGCAACTCAATGGGACTATCGTGAGGATGATAGTGACTACTTCACCCAACCTCGAAACCTGTTCAACTTAATGACAAAAGAACAGCAAAATACGCTATTCGAAAACACAGCGCGAAGTATAGGTAGTGCCTCTGTAGAGGTACAACGTCGCCATATCTGCAATTGCTATAAGGCTCACCCGGAATATGGTGAAGGGATCGCTAAAGCTCTAGGGCTTTTTGTAGAAGAGTAACCCTTCTCAGTAATACGCCGGCCAAAGTATATGGCCGGCCTCTCAAAATTATCTACACAGAGTCGCAATCATCCTATGAGTAATAAATGGTCCAACTATAAAAATACCTATCGAAGCAACTCAGATATCTTTGATTGTGCCCGAAGCGGTGATTTACCAGGTCTCGTTCGCATTATATCTGAGCGTCCTGAAATGGATTTGAATGAAAAAAATCATCGAGGATATTCCGCGCTAATGCTCGCAGTTTATTACGGAGAGAAGGATTTTTGTGAAGCACTATTAAGGTGCGGTGCTGATGTTAACTCTACCGATACAAAAAGGAATACTCCATTGATGGCTTCCGCGTTCAAAGGGCAATTGGAAATATTTAAACTTCTTGTCAAATTCAATGCTTCAGTAACGAGTGAAAATCACGCAGGCATGACGGCTAGGGAGTGGGCGCTAGTTTTTAAAAGAGCAGAAATCGTGACCTATATTGATGAAATACTGCCATCAGTGGCAAAGCAAACAAGACAAGGAAGTATAAAGAAAATCCTTAAGCTTGGTGGGTTATCACTGCTTAACCTCTTGCACTTGAGGTCATGATTGTGATTGTTCAAAAAAAAAAGAGGTAGACGAAGCCGAGAGGTTATATTAAAAACAAAACACCACATAGCATATGTAGCGATGGATCTTTTTTATGAGTATGGCTATGAAAATGTGACTGTTAGAGCTATTGGCCGCCATGCAGATGTGACACACAGGCTAGTTTTTCACCATTTTGGGAATAAAGAAAGTCTTTGGTTACATGTTAGTCAGCATCTGATGAACTTCGCATCTCGATATGCCAGAAGTTTGATGTCAACTTTAGATGAGACTAAATCGGATAACATACTCCTTTACCAATTTTGCACAAAGTACTATGCCTTGATGCTACACAATCCAAAACCTCTGACGTTTTTTATGGATGGAGTAAGACACACTTCCTTATTATCTGAAAATGCTCAAATTGTAAATGAGCATATTCCGAAACGACTCTTCGCGCTAGTGGAAGCAGTGAATAAAACTGATTATGGCGTCAAACACTCTTTAGGCAAACTTGCCTGGAAGTTGATAGCATCAGCGCATTCGCCAATTTACAGGCAATTCATTTTGAACGAAGAAAAGAACAAAGAACTTTCACACAACCAGTGGTTGCGTGAGCAGTGGCAAGTTATCAATAAACAATTAGCATTTGAGTTTGCTATTCCAGAAGAGGAAAAGTTAACGCCCACTTGTTTTGATGAACTACTTCTAAATGAGCAAATTGAGTTGATATCGAAGGAGGCATATTAAGAAATACCTTTGTTGGTCTTGTACCCGTACATTCTTGGAAAGATCTAGAGATAACGAGTATACGGGAATTTTAAACTATAACGATACAATTGAACTATGAGCTAAGTTTACCTGAATAGCTCCTTGTAGGTAAAAGGAAAGTGAGTTCGATATATCGAATCCATTGTTCCTGATCTGCTCCAGCCAGACTGGACACTTCATTAAGCGACATTTTGTTGTTCAAAGTTAACTGGGCTTAGATACCCAAGAGCACTGTGCCTTCTCGTTCGATTATAATCAACCTCTATGTACTCGAAGATCGTTTGGCGCATCTGCTCTCTCGTCATAATCGGCTCATATTGGATCGCTTCCACTTTCATAGAATGGAAGAAACTCTCAACACAAGCATTGTCCCAGCAGTTTCCTTTCCTACTCATA